>JAAOZN010000047.1 GCA_011605775.1 Nitrososphaerota archaeon
AGTCTACTATGTTGGCAAGCCGATAGAGGTCGCTGTTAGAGAAGATGGTGTGGAGATGGATATCCCGGCACCGCATGCGAAGAAAGATGATATGGAGGTTGAGAGGGTAGGTGATGAGCTTATAATCCACCTACGCTCAGACTCAGGTGACGCTAGAATCCTTATCCCGCTGCCAGCAGCGGCATTCAAATATAGTTTGAGGAGCGCTAAGCTTATTAACGGGAGGCTTCATCTAAAATTCTCTAGGGAATAGGTTTTGGCTGAAGAAAGGAGAGCACCCGCATACCAGCCCACAATCATACCTATACCCATACTCCTACCCCTACCACTAACACCAACAGCCTTTGATGAGCTGCTGATCAAGATGTGGCCAAGAGGCTACGAAGAATCCCTAACCCACTTTCTGAACGCTAGAATCGAGCTGTATAAGGCTGTCGAAGCAGCGTTAAAGAAGAGGAGCGAGCAGCTAGAGGAGCTTAGAGAGAGCAAACAGAAGAAGGAGAAGGTCAAAGTAGAGTAACCAGAAGTAGTGTGGCGATGCGGCTGCTGATCCGCTACCTGAACTCTCTTCTAGTGAATAGTAGGAAGATTTATTAGAAGCCGCCTTTGATACACTGGTGGAGATTTGAATCCTTAGTTTGAGAATATTAACTGCGTTAACGCTTCTGACACTGTCTGCTCTCTTAGTCAGCAGCTTCTTTCTCCTATCGGAAGCGAGCCAAGGTATACAGGTGGGTGACAGCGCCATCGCACTAGGTGTTGATTCTCAAACTCGTTTACCTCTTCACAGAACTCAATCGCTTTCCGTAGACGATGTCTCAGTTTACTCCTGGCTTAAGTTGGTTGATGTCACCTCTCCTACACATAACGTTAGTTGGATCTGGTTGACTCCGCAGAAGCATATTTACTACAACACCTCTGACATTATTCCAGATCCTGGAAAGGGGAGGAGCTGGTCTGAGTATTATGTGTGGTCTTGGATTGATGTTCGAGGTCACGTTCCGTCTCAACTAACTGGTGTATGGGTGGTAGAGGTCTTCGTCGATGGTGTAAAGGTGCTGGTTCAGAGCTTCTCCATCAGAGACGATACGCCTCTCAGCCAACCAGTGTATGGGTTTTCTTGGCCATCTTACAACATAGAGGTATATGTTCACTCTGGTCCGTCTTATGCACGCCAAGCCGTCATTAACGCAATGAGGCAGTGGAACTTTAGCCAGATCTGGTTCCAGACCACATACGGCCTACCTTCAAGACCGACCTACAGCCTGATTGTTTCAGACAATCCATCAGCACCTATTCAAATATACTTTAGCGAGACTCAGACGACAGAAGACTGGGGGTACGCGCGCTACAAATACTGGTATAACTCTACAGGATACTTCACTAACGTGACGTGCTCGATATCGGTAATCCTATCTCTAAAGGATGGGCGTGAGCTGAATGATGTTGCGATAGAGAATGTTGCTCTACACGAGCTTGGACACGCCCTAGGCTTGGATCACGTTCAGAGAATGGGTGATTTGATGAATCGTATAACCGGCAACTTCTACGATATACATTACCCAACGACACTGAACCTCTACACCCTCTACCAGCTTTCAAACATACACAAAGTCAACGCCACCTTAAAATCATACACCCTACCGAGCTTCATAGATTACACCACATCACCACCATTTGGAGCTGAAGCAGAGCAAGCGTGGACAGGTGCTGCTGCCACTGACAACAATGGTATGGTCTCTTTCAATATTGCTGGCAGGTACGTAACTTTCAGATTTATTG
This sequence comes from Nitrososphaerota archaeon, assembly GCA_011605775.1. Classification (NCBI taxonomy): domain Archaea; kingdom Thermoproteati; phylum Nitrososphaerota; species Nitrososphaerota archaeon. The sequence goes on from JAAOZN010000047.1 coordinate 1,783, forward strand.
ATGAGACGACAGGCAATCCCGTTCCAGGGGTTTCGGTCGGATTTGCGCTCGATAATAAGACAAAGTCGCGGGGCGTACTCTTTGCTATTGATCCACAGGGGCGATTCCTACCATACATCGTAATACTAGAAGGAAGCGGAAACGTGGTCAAGACATCTATGTCAAGCGGAAATGTAGTTAATACATCTTTATTCAGCACCACAGACGAAACTCCACCACTCGTCGCTTTATTTCTTCCAAAAGGTCCACAAACCGTGATGGGAAAAGTTCTCCTGGACTGGTTGCCAAAAACGGTAGAAAAAGTCTTATCAATTAAGGACATCGCTGTGTTAGCCGCAAAGGTCCTTGACCAAAGCGGACTGCCCTTGGGAGAGTATGCTAAGAAGCTGAGCATTTCTGAGACAAGGACATTGACATATGATGAAGCGTGGAGCGAGCTGAAAGCAGACATAAAGGATAGAGTTAAGGAGTACTTGCTCTTCTTCACGCAACCGGAGTTTCTTGCTACTGCAGGACGAAGTATACCTGACCTAAAAGGTGTGATAATTGATGCGGCATCGTTTGCTTTGGACGCAAATGCAATACTAGCGTGTGACCCCAACCATATGGTCGAGGTGACTGAAGTCAACAAGATTATGAAGTTTTATAAGATCGTACCAATAGATTCGAGTGAGTGGGACACAGCTCTTGTTCGCTTATCCGCAACCGATCAATACGGGCAGTCTCTGACCCAAGGCTCATTAGATCTCGTCAGCACAAGCGATATCGGCCTTGGTTTCAGCACCACACTCGATAGCTCTGGCAAAGCCACAATAGAAGTTCCTAAGGGCAAGTATGCTATTAGGGTTAGCTCACCAGGCTACTCCTCGGTTACCCAAGAGGTGATAATCGAGGAAGCAGGAAACAGTTTGTCAGTGGCACTAAAGGCAGCGGCTGAGGCAAAGTTACAGGAAAAGTGGAGAGGAACTACGTGGACAGGGTATTTTACGTTAGAGTTTCAGAAGGGAGCAGGGAATGGGAAAGGCACAGTCAACCTCCTAATTTACAAACAAAGCGATGACCAAATAGAAGGTTTGATCAGCTTTAAAGTTGATTTCTTACAGCCTGAGAGCCCTGAAGTATTAAGCTGGTTGAGCGGTCTAACCGGGCCTGTAATCGGGAGGGTAAGTGAAAAGTTAGTGCCTGGAGGCAAGATCACGCAGGTAGATATGGTGATTGGCTGGGGAGGGTTGCCTGTCTCTGGGACCTACGACACGCAAACTATGGAGTTGAACTACCAAGAAAAAGATCTCAAATTGAGGATTATCCTTACCCGTGAGGAGATTATCCCAGCGCCTGGGCCTGAGGTAGGCGCTGAATTTAAGGTGAGTAACCTAATGATTAACCCCACCGAGGTTATCGCAGGAGAAGCCGTAGAAATCTCCGTAACCGTTACTAACGTAGGAAAACAGTCAGGCGAATACAGCGTAACCCTCACTATCAATGGGGTAGTAGAAGATGTTAAGACAGTCAGCCTTGCAGCCGGGGAATCCAAGTTAGTAACGTTTAGCGTAGCAAAAGATGCGGCTGGGATATATAATGTTGACGTTAATGGATTATTAGGAAGCTTTAGAGTTGAGGATGTATTCAAGCTCTCGGTCTTCCCCACAAGCCAACAGGAGGTTAAGGAGGGTGACACAATCAATGGCGGTTCTTGGACTTTTAAGATCAGTTGGGCGAGTAAAGTACCTAAGCCTGTTAAGTTAGAAGTCATTGAGATAACTGGAGGGACTTCGCCTGGTTTTCCAGATTACAAGATAAGAGGGGAGTGGTGGGGAAACCCGACGAAGGGAGTTGCTAAGGAGGAGTCTGCAGGGCTTACACTTTACGCTGATCGTCTCCCAGAGGATGTGGGGCACGTATATCCAGTTGGTGAATATGAGGTCACGATCAGAGCTACTGCCATCAATTCCGCCTATTCGAAGCCCCAGTATGTGACTGTATCTTTGAAAGTTCTTCCATGCTCCTCGAGTTGGGCCTTAGCTCTCCCAGCCGAGAGGGTAGGAGACTACCGTCTTGCTTTGGGGCCGATACCGAAGAATGCCAGCGCAGTTTGGGAGCCGGCTAAAAGCCAATCCAGTTTCAAAGCTGATGATGAACCCTCGATAGTTTCGTGGATAAGATTCGAAAACATCTTCCCCTCGAAGAAGGAGTTTAACGTTCCTGATCACGTGGTGAGATGGGAGTGGATTAACCCTGATGGAGATTTAGTTCGAACAGAAACCAAGTTCATCCCTACTACTCCAAAGCGTTGCCAATTTTGGCTCAAGTATAACGTCTTTGATGAGCTACCCAGCTCTAATTTTGCTGACAGCCCAGGTAAATGGACCGTTAAAGTCTATTTCGATGATACGTTAAAGCTAACCCAAAACTTCGAAGTTGAGGCACCATTTGACTTCAGTGTTTCGGTAAATCCTTCTGAGAACACGGTCGTCAAGGGAGGTTCAGCTACCTACACTATAACCGTCACCCTAGTTAGTGGAAAGGGGATGCTAGTTACTTTGGGTACACCAGAAGAGGATGACCTCAGATTCAGCCTTAACCCATCCTCAGGTATACCGCCCTTCACCTCTACACTAACAGTATACACTCATAAAGAGACTGAAGCAGGTCGATGGCAATTTACATTGTATGGTAAGGGTGGGGGTAAGGTTCATGGAACAGATAAGATCTATCTGACAGTGAAGGAGGCTGAGGTTGAGGTGCCCTTCGACTTCAGCGTCTCTGTCAGCCCTGCTGAGCTGAGCGTTGTTAAAGGTAGTTCGGTTTCATACAAAGTTATGGTCTCGTTGGTGAGTGGGGAGCCGAAGCAGATTACCCTCTACGCACCCAAGTCAGATGAGAAGCTCGCCTTCCAGCTTAACCCGTCCTCAGGCACACCACCTTTCACATCCACATTAACGGTATACACTTCAAACGCTACCGATGCTGGTAGATGGTCGTTTAAGATAGTTGCTGTAGGAGAAGGTGTGCACCACGAAACAGACAACATCTACCTGACCGTTGAGCCCATACAGGTCAGCAAATGTATCATTGCAACCGCAGCTTACGGCTCTGAGCTCAACCCTCACGTTCAGTTCCTAAGAGGATTCAGGGAGAACGTTGTCCTTAAAACATTTGCAGGCAGCCAATTCATGAATGTCTTTAATGCTTGGTACTACTCTTTCAGCCCAAGTGTTGCGGCATACATCTCCTCACAAGACTCTTTGAAGGCTGTTGTGAGAGGCATCCTCTACCCACTCCTCGGAATACTACACTTAGGTGTTATCGTGAACAACACGCTGACCTTCAACGGTGAAGTAGGTATCGTAGTAACAGGCATAGTGGTAAGCGCTTTGATAGGATTCATATACTCCACACCACTAACCTTAATCCCGCTCTACGCAGCTAAGAAGTGGAGGAAGAATGCGCTGAAACTTAGCAGGCTTAAGATTCTCCTACCGCTTTGGATCACAAGCTTGATGACGATTCTCTTAGGGGAAGCGATCCTATCGCCAACCCTGATGATGATCGGCACCGGACTCCTAGTATTACTAACAGTAACCTTAGCTTCACTAGCGACAAGCATCTCAGCACTTAAAGCAGCCTACAAGATATCACACCGGTAATAACAAAATCGGCTGGTGTGGGATAATGTTGACAATTCTGAAACTAGGATCTAGGTGGGCCTTTCTTAAGCTCCACCCCTATCTATTTTCTACTCTACCTCATTTTTCTATGACTTTGTAAACCTTTTTCAGTTTATCGATCGTCTCCTTCAACGTAGCCTCGCTCAGACCAAGCTCTTCACTCGCCTGAGGAATAGAGACCTCTCCACCATGTCTATTAACGTAATCTAATACCCTCCAGAATTCAACCCCATAACCCCAATTCGTCTTCCAACCATAGGGAGAGGGATCCCAATCAACATCCCCTTTTCCGACGAGAGAGCGAGCCTTCATCTCTTTGTCAGGTTCCACGAGGATGTATCTACGTTCAATCTTCCAAATCGAACCCCTAGCAATTTCCTTCCAAACAGCCCCGCAATTTCTACATCTGACATAAGGGGTTAGGAACCTACGGGTAGCCTCGTAACCCAAACCAGAGCTGCAGATCGGGCAGGTTGGGAAGGTTCTTCTAAACTCATCGGCCTCAAACGCTCCAGCAGGAGTAGTCTTCCCAAACCGAATCCTCGGTCTACGCCTAGCCAACATAAAGTAAATGGAGAAAAGAATAACAATACCTAAAATTGAAAGTATTAGCACAATAGTAGAATCGCCAATCTCCGCTTCAAGGCTATCCCAAAGACCAGGAAGATAACTAAAACCAGAGCCGAAAAGAATCGCTAGGGCCGCAAATATCCGCTTCAATTCCTCAGGAAGACCGTAGCGGATAGATTCCGGAGGACCAGCAACTATCCAGTATATCAGAAGAACAACGGCTAAGTCGACAAGAACAACTATGATTACTGTGAGAATCTTTAGCTTTAACGGGAGGTTTTTCCACATCTTGCTAGGGGCCATCTCTTCCGTTTCACTTGTTGCTGAGGCTTTAGCCTCTGATTTGGCTTGTTGCTTCTGAACACCTCCCAACGTTTTAAGAGCCATAGCGTATATGTTACATCACATCATATTTGACCTTTACCATTCGGTAGAAGTCATATCTTCACGCCGTGAAGTAAACGCTAATAGTTTTGCCTCTATCTATTTACTATCTGGCTTTCTGCCAGGTTTCTGCTAGGGGAAGGTGCCGCCTGGGTTGGGGTTCGGTAGTGGGAACCCATCTGAACCATAGATGGTAAGCACAGCGCTGAGGTCGAGGTACCCCGGATCTGTGGTTAGTAGGTTGATTGCCTTACAGCCCTCATCGGCCCTAAGCCCGCTGTAGAGGATGAATCTTATCGCCTTATAGTAGCGCGCTGGGAGCTTCTCTTCAGCCTCCTTCAGCCAAGATAACGCTTCTTCAACCCGATTCCCGCTTATGAGTTCTCTGATCAGCTGCTCGATGATGTTACGATAAGGTTTTAGTGTTTGGTGCTTTCTTTGGTTGTCATGTGTCTCCTTATGGTAACATCATCAGCTGCTCCTTACCCGGGTTCGCCCACTTCAACCCTACTTCGCTTTTGATCCTCTTCCAGACTTCGTAGCAGCCGAGGAACTTAGAGAGGGCCGCTAAAGCCCTCATAGCGTGGTTGCGGACGTGCGGTGTTAAACCGTGAAGATCACTCGCTTTCGAAGGGTCGCTCAAAACGTAGAAGAAGCGCCTACCATACAACTTTAAGTTGACAGCGGTCCTCGAAGCATATAGCTGATCAACCCATTTATCGAAAGCGCCCCAATCAAGTGTTGCTTGGGAGGACGCAGCTTCTAAACCGTTACAAAAGGTTGTAACAACCGGATCTGTTGACGACTTTGTGTTAAACATATACGAAGTTTAGTGGGCCAGGCAGTATCCATACCCTGCAGGGTATGAGCACAGCTGGAAGCAGATTAGTTGTTTGATCCCCTATGTTCTCCAGGTCTGCCATAGTCCCTATATGAGTCTATAAACGCGAAGCTCTTAACGAGCCTAGAATGCGGCTCCCTTAGCAGGTCCTTACAACAATAGCAGAACCTGATTTCCAATATGCTACTCATCTACTCTTTGTCTTGTAGATGTGTGTATTCGTTAGTGTGTTTTCCCGAAATGAGTATACCTCTTTCTAGATCTTTTGGGCAGGGTATATTTCACCTGATTCTTCGTCTGTGATGATGTCATCCTTAGGAATCTTCCTTATGAAGGCTTGGTAGGGGTTTCTATCATCTTTAGGTTGAGGTGCCTCTTCATATTGTACCAGCGGATCGACCACAGGGTATACTAATTACAGGAAAATAGAGGTGTATTCGTTAGATCAAAGTTTATGCTAACGGTGTACATCATGTGTTTTAGAAGGTGAGAAGATGGGGAGAGAAGCAAATGAAAATATTGAGTTGCTCTTTAAAATGCATGAAGAGAATGAAGGATGGTTCTACACCAACCTCAAGGAGCTGGGTGAGAAATATGGCGATAAGTTCCTCGCCATCAAAGACAAGAACGTCTTAATTGCCACAGATACCATCGATAAGATACCAAGCTTCCTTGAAAAAAGCATCGACGTTAATCGGATCTTTATCACCTCTATCACGCCGAAGGGCGTGGCTTCATTCTGTGAGGGGAGAACACGTCAGAATCCCACTAAAGATACGCATACGCTTCGGTCAGCCCCAACCATTCGTCTCAATCGTCATAAACGCCAAGTACCATATTCAACCAGTTCCGATTTTACTTTTAGTAGATACTGGCAATCCCTGGACGGCACTAACACCTTCCGATGCACGCTTTAAAGAAAGCAGCCGAGTATCCAGACGTACTATTTGCAGGTCAAAGATTTTGGAGACTGTTATTGAACGAGGTAAACTTGTATCCAAAAGAAGAAAGAGGGAAAGTGGTGGCATTTAATCTGCCTTCAATTACTGTTCTGAAGGCCACGAAAACAATACCTCCGGAAGAATTCAAAAGGGTTCCTAGCGTTTTGGGGGTCGACTTTATAGATACGCACAGGTTCTGCTTGCATTTTAATCCAAAGATAGGAGAAGCTTTTCTTCTGAGCGATCAAATTTAACCTTTGAGGGTATAATCCAAGCCTCTTGAAAGTGGTTAGAGTAGCCATAGAATTTCGAAGTATAAATCACAATCGACTATGAAGTTGTATAAAAAGGGAGCCGTATCGAGGTGCATACAAAGGCCCCTAGATGACTACAACGATATCCCTTACCCGAGCTTTCTCGATAAAGGTCGCTCTCTGAGAACCAGCTTGAGAACCTTCCTTTATTGGCAGTCGTAGCTCTCAGAGCGATCTTGCGACAGTGGTTCAACGGATCGATGTAGAGGTTCCTCCGCTTAATGAAGCGGTAAAAGTGCGGTTAGGTTTGTTTTTCTGTTTCTGTTCGCAAAACAAGCTGATTTTTCCGACGACTCGGCTGTAGCCCTCAACCGTATGCCTCTATTACGCTCTTTCTTCTTCTGAAGTTCAGCCAAGCCTCTATGTACTTCTCGATAGCTTCTCTATATAGCGGATCTGCCCACATCTCTTCCAGCCTCTCACACTCCCTGTATGAGCCTATGAAGCCGAACACTCTAGACAACTCCAAATATAGCTCGCTTTTCTCAGACTCAGGTAAGGAGACATGCAGTTCTCTGAGGATCCTATCGAGCATAAGTATCGACAACCAGTAGCCCCCCACTGCATCTACGTTAGCCTCCCCTATTAGTATCTTCCCGTTGCAGATGATTAGCATCACTCGTTTAGCTAGATTTCACCAACATTTATTATGTGACATCGTGGGGGTTCTTATGTGCTCTTCTGCTTCGATCTACTTAGGGGCACCTGCAGCTACTCCTCAGCTTCTTCATCGGCTTCCTCAATAATATCGAGGAGATCGTTCCACCATTCTTCAGCTTCGTAATATAGGTATCTAACCCCATCCTTCAACCAGCTCACCGATACGTAAGCGGTTTTACCGACATACTTCCTATAGGATTCTAATACCTCGTTTCTTCTAGCTACCCTATCCTTTTCGTCAGGGTTTTTGATGCCGTCAACGTTACGCTTCCTTAGATCTAGAGTGTCATCGTCTAGATCGAACCAATCGATGACGATCAGCCTTACACCCTCAGCCTTCGCCACCCTAAGAAAATCCCTCAAATCACCCTTACTCCTATCCCACCTCACCGTTATATTGAACGGATACGCAACATACCCATAAAACACGTTAAAGCCAAGGCTCCTAACATAGCCGGCAACCTGCTGAGCGTCCACCATCACAGAGCAATCCATCCCATCTAACCCATATATATTTTAGGGTGCTTGGCTCACGCTGAAGGATAAGACAGGCTCTAGGGAATTTGTAGCTGAATTCGACGGAAGCGAGCTGGACGCTGCTCGGAAGAATCACGCCGAGTTCATCAAGAGATACCCGTTCAAGGAGCACCTGCTCTTTTACGACGCCGCTGATCTTCTCCTAAATCTCCTATTACTTGCTTAATCTGATTTATGTTTCCACTCCCACACGCTACGTCGCAGTAGAGGTGGCAGGCGTTAACCTGAAGTAAACCGATAGCTGAAGGCTTCTATTGCTCTCTTCCGCCCCTTAGCCTCTATACGCTTGCCCACTTCTTTCTCGTATTTGTAGTCTAGTTTCTCTACGATGGCTCTTCTTGCCTCTGCTTCTAGGTGTTCCTTTAGGTTTGTGTAGAGGGCTCTGGCTTCGTGTGGTGTTTTGGGTCTGAGCGGTATTCTTTCAGCTACGTATTCGACTATCCTTGGGTCGCCTCTTAAGTAGAGTATCCTGCCTAGCTTCACGAGTTTCCGAAGATGTCGTAGGAGCTATACTTTTTCTTCAAACCTTTGGTGAATTGCGCCACCGCTACTTCTTCAGGTAAGGCTGCGGTTAGCGATATTCACATATCTTCAAGTCTTTGATTAGGATTCGTCTAGGCGTTGGGCCGCGCTTCTTGAGGTATTCTACTATCTCTTAAGGCTCTCGCTTTAGCTTCTGAAGCGCTCACCATAGAAGAGACCTCTCTGTGCCTAAACATACCTTCTTACACTTTCTGCTTTGCAGGGCTCAAAGACACTCGTCTCCATATGTATGTTGCCCCATAGTTTATAGTGGTTTCTCAGCTCAGCTTCGGTCCTGAACCTCCGCCCACAGTAGCAGCAGTGGAAAGTCCCTTCAGCCACGTCTTTCAAGTCTCTAGGCGTTCTCTCACCTCTTCAAGCTTTTCAGACGCTACTCCAAGTTCCCTTCTCAGTCTAATCCACCGCTCAACCATAAAAGCTAATAATACGCCTGTCAGCACGCCTACAAAATACAGCACCAGCTCCTCAGCCAACACCCCCACCTCTACTTCAACTCTTCAGCTTTCAGCTCAGTTGTTTCAAGGAGCTTTGCTGTTGGGTACGTTGGCGGAGCATCATAAACTAGCGCTGAGCAGGAGCCTGATTTCAGAAGCTGCTCAGCCGACGCTCTATCCACAACAACCCAAGCTAATCCGCTTTGCCAATACGCATACAAGAAGTGCTCGTCTTCGAGGCTACGCTCGAGGGCGTGAAGTAGGTCACCTTCGAAGTACATCGTTAAATCACCCTCAAACCTCAGAAAGAGCTGCATAACTCAGCCCCCCAATTCCTTCTTCGAGCTTTTGTAAAGCATAGCCAATAGCATCAGTTCTATGCTAAAACTCTGAACACTAGCCATTTTATCTAACATTGTGACCAAATCTTCACCTAACGCTATACTCGTCTTGACCTGCAGCGCAATAGCCAATCTTAAGAAGCTTCGAACGCTCGAAAGACCGATACACGTAGGCGTCTCAGGAAATCTTTCATAGGAAGATCCACGGTCAAGAAGATCAGCAGCCTCTCTCTGTCCCGTCTTAGCCGCACCCACCAATGTGTTCTAGGGCGCCAATTTAATAAAAACACACGACGCGAAGGCAACAGTTGGGGTTGTGAGGTTAGCTGAGTATGTTAGGAAAAGGCTATCACCAGAAAATTAAGGTTGTGGTTCGTGGGGCGTGTCCAACTATTCATAAGCCACCTTACTAGGATCTTTAGGCGGTATGTTGTGATTCTTAGGAGTGTTCTTGTCTTCGTTGAATGCTCTCTTGAAGTATAGAGGCTAAGCTCGGTACGGTGGCTGGCTTAACTCTATTCTGGCTCTCGTCGATGGTACCCTTCGTCTTAATAGTTGTACCAGCACTGATCAGGGTTACAGCACCTATATTGAGTAGAGTCAGCGTTACCGCGCCTCGGTTTAATAAGGCGGGGTCGACGCGGCTTCTGTCGATGTCTCTCTTTTTGGCAGCTGTGTTACTTATAGTATTTGTTGTGGTGCAGTATACTGTGCTAGGAGACCTTTTCTTTGCTAAGATCATCGCTCAGGATAGGTTGCTTTGGGTTAAATCGCTTATGCTTATTGCGGCGACCAGCGTGGCTGTATTCGGGCCTTTAACCGCAGTTGTAGGAGATTCAAGTGAATAACAAGGCTAGAGTAGAATAGTATTTGGCTTCCTCTCATCTGTTCGTTGATCCCTCTAACATTAGCTAGGTTTTGCCTTTTAGGCTATCCTTAAGCTGAAGGCTGTTGCGGAGATGACGTAACACTTTAGGTGCGAATAGTCACTTCAAACATTTGATTATCTAGGAATTTTATAGCACCTTCCTTAGCCAGTTTTTCTAAGGCCCTCCTCAGATACGTTGGATCTTTTTTCGGCCCATACCATATAGTAAATTCCTTCTCAACGTCTTCTATTCTGTATACTGTCTTCCCACTTTTGGTGAGGTCGGATAACATCGCTATTAGGAATTGTTTGTAGTCGCTTAATCTTGACCAGGGGAACTGGAACCACACGAAGCCTTTGGGTTCGATGAGGTAGTAGTCTGGTCTGAATAGCGGTGCTGTTGAAGACTTCCAGACGAGTGTAGCGGTCTTTACTTCTCCCACCCCCCATCTTTTGGAGACGAATTCTTTCGCCATAGACATATGCATCCCGGTGGCAACTATCTCTTCAACAAGCAGAACCCTTCGATTAGATAAATCAACATAGAATTCGAATGTTATGTTAGTTCTTAACCTCTTTACAACCTCTTCGACGCTCTGCTCAACGGGCTTATTCTCCCTGGCAGCTTTAACCCAACCTCTGACCAAATCGGCTAAATAGTTTTCACCAGGTCTTTTGAAGACTTCGGTCCACTTTATTGGAATAGCAAGCGCGTTATCAACGCTCAAGAAGTCGCATAGAAGCCTTGATACGACGAACCCCCCGCGACCTACAGCAATGATAACCTCAGGGGTGTAGCCGTCACCCTCGATCTTCTCAGCTAATCGCGAAGCCCAGTCGACAACCTCCCCCCACCCAACAAACTTAACCGGATACAAGGTTTTCACATAAACCACCCCAGCACCTAAAATCGGCAGAAACGTTACCCCTTCAACCCTTTACCCTCCTCAGAACCCCTGAACGTAAAATCGCCTTGATAACGGCATACGCGACTAATGTCGTCGGGATCAGCTGCAACAACATGTATACTGGGAGGGAAAGCAGGTAAACTATGAACGGTAAACCAAGTACCATCACGACTACCACATAAACCATCGGGATATCTAAAATCGCTAACGCAAGACTCATCAACGCAACCCTCGTAATAAGTTTGGCAGATTGGTTAAATTTTTGCAACGCCATAGACACGAAACCAGCGGCTACAGCAAACACAAAGTTCACGATCGGCCATAGCCAGGAAAGCGGGTTCGCGAAAGTAAGCAGCCCGATAAATGCTTGAATCTCCGTTGTTATGACTGGTGCTAACGGTCCAAAGAGCGTAGCTGCTACTAAGATCCACACGTAGGTATTAACATATCCTAGGGGCGTATATTTCCCTCCAGTAAGCGTAGCATCAACCCTCTCCGCAAACGAAGCAACCACTCCAGCAACTACACCTAGCATAATAGCGTCCACCAACTCTTTTCTTGAGGCTATCACCCTACCCCTCAGCCCAGCCATCGCTGATCCCATCGATCTAACCCTTATCGCAGACACCATATAAATTAGCTGGTTGATACCAAAAAAGTGGTTAAACTAGTACGTCATCAGACCTTTTTCTTCTAAGGTGTTTTGTAGCGTAGTGATTGCCCTGTAGATGTCGTCTTCCTTCTTCGCACCTGTGCATACGACTCTACCGGATGAGAAGATGAGAAAGGATATATGTGGTTCGTCCATCTCATATAGGAGGCCTGGGAACTGCTCCGGCTCGTATAGGCTTATCCTAAGGGTTCTTGCGGCATCCTCGATCTTCACCCTGCCTCCGAGGGAGGCTGTGCCTACGATATTTTGAATTGTGGCTTCAGGTTCATCTTTTATCTCTACACCACTCTCCCTCAGCCTCTGTGCGAGTAGCTTCACAGCCCTATATGCCTGCTCCTCAGATTTGGCGCCTGCGAAGACGACCCTCCCAGAGGAGAAGATGAGCGCTGTGGCTTTAGGTCTCTTCATCTTCAATATCAGCCCTGGGAACGTCTTAGGCTCATACCTAGCCTCAGGTAGGAGCTTCGCTATCAGGTTTAGGTCAAGCCTCTCTTTGATGGTAGCTACCGCTACCACGTTCTCGATGCCGATAATAGCCTTGGTCCGAGGCAACCCTACTACCGTAGATCACGTAGACTGCTCGTTATTAAATCGCCCGATCAACGGCCAGCTACTACGGGTCAAACACCGTCAACAACATTTTCGAAGATACATACGCCAATCCAAAGTGACTGTATTCAGCGGTACGCTTCTATCAAGCTCTTCCTCTCATCGAAATATGTGTTTTCGTAGGGCGTAGCCCATAAGAACTCTTGTCCTCACATCCAAAAGTATGCCTCTCGTATTTCTTCTGAAGAAGAGCTCTGACGGCTTATAAAATAACAGCAACCTGCCTATCATTATCTCCGAGTAGAGCCTCCTGATACTGTAGAGATCTCCGGTTGAGGAGGGTTGAGCAGAACACAACAGTCTCCCTAAGATCATCTATCGATCGAGCTCTAATCACATCATATAGGTCTTTGACCGCTTTTAGCCCTTCTTCGGCCCTAGTTATGATGCGCTTGTAGACGGCGCCTCGATCCAACCTAGATACCTCAGCCAAGATCTTTGCGCAACTGTAGATCAAGCTCTTATCAGAAGCCTCTAGCTCAATCGCTTCCAGCTTCTCGAGCCTACGCCATAGTGTAGACAACTCTCTTCGGTAGACCAGTGTCAGATTTAGTGTCGGATTTAGTGGCAGATCCCAGTGGGAAAAAATTTTTCTCAGCAAAAATCCGACACTAAATCCGACACTGAGCATCATCTTATGCTTCGCCTAGTGATGCTTCTAGCTTTGTGAGCCTCTTCTCCAGCTCCTCTATATTTAGTTCTTTTAGTGCTGATCCGTATGGTTTGAGCACTTTTATGGTTAGTTCTTAGAATCTGTGGGCGTTTTTGGCATCGCCTTGATCTATAGAAGAGAACAAAAAATAGAGCAAATACTTAGAGGGGAACCACAACACACAGAGAGATAGTAGGGCAGAAGCCAGTAATCCTGCACACAGCAATAGAGGTAGAGGCAACATACATCAGGTGATATTCTTCGCGCCTTTTAAAAAGATACATAAAGGTTAGGATAGGAGGCTATGCTGATGGGAGAAAGATATGTTTAGCTTGTGGTCTTGGGTAGGCGTTGTAAGGGTAAAATTTTTTGTGGCTGGTATTCCTGCTGTTATCCTTGGGGCTGCTCTTGCATATTACTGGGCTGGAAGCTTTAATCCTGTGAATTTCACATTGTCTTTAATCGGAGTAATTTTGGCGATGATCGGCACATATACGTTTAATGAATACTACGATTTTAAGAGTGGTGTTGATGTTATAGTGCCGAGGGAGCATATAACACCCTTTAACGCAGGAAGTAGGATACTTCCCTCTGGTTCCCTTAAACCTGAGTCTGCATTTAAGGCCGGTTTCGTAGCATGGATCCTCTACTCTATTATTGCGGTTTACTTCACATTTAGTGTAGGGTGGGTAATCGTACCGCTCTCCCTTGTAGGATTAATCTCAGGAGCCTTCTACACTATGCCGCCATTCAAGTGGGCTTATAGAGGGTTAGGGGAACTCTTGATAGGCCTAAACTATGGGCCGCTTATAACCTTTGGAGCTTACTATGTTCAGACCGCAGCCCTCCCACTAGACCTACTCATCTTACCATCACTTATACCCGGCCTACTGATAACGGCTGTAATCTGGATAAATGAGTTTCCGGATTATCCAGCAGATAGGGTGGCTGGTAAAATGAATCTGGTTGCGAGGCTGGGGCTAGAGAGATCAAGAATACCCTACGCCGCACAGATATTACTCATATACCCTGTGCTTTTCATAGGGGTCTTAAGCAAGGTGATTCCTTTAACAGGGTTGATTATGTTGGCGACTCTGCCTATTGCATTTAACAACGTAAATGTTTTTAGGAGAAACTACAATGTTCCTAAGAAGCTCATCCCAGCGATGCGTGGAACAGTCTTATTATTCGCAGTGTCAACGCTTCTACTATCCCTCGGCTACATTCTTGCAGCGAGGTGAATAATCTGAGGAGAGTCCTTCCGCTCCACTTACCTCCTACACTCCTGCTCAAGCAAGCCAGTGCCTTAATGGCATTCAGATACGCAACGAAGTGGGGAGGATTGAGTAGATGGCTATCAAACATACACAAGCTTCTGCAGATATCAGCAGGGGCTATAGGTATGGGATGCTTCGGCTACCCAATTCACCCAGTATATGAGGTTACAGCAAGCTGTAATTTAAGATGCATCCACTGCCACGCCAGAGGGGGAGAGATATTCAAAGACGAGTTAGATACAGGGGATGCGAAGAAGGTGGTTGAGAACATCGCTGGTGTACGTGAATTCCGGACACTCGTATTTACTGGAGGGGAGCCTCTGGTTAGAAGGGACATCTACGAATTAATGAGGTATGCTTCTGACATAGGCTTCCACACAGTCTTAGCAACAAATGCAACCCTGATAACTCAAGGAGTAGCTAGAAGGCTCAAAGAGAATAAGGTGAAAGGCGTAGCTGCGAGCATAGATTTCGTCGAACCCGCTAGGCACGATGAATATCGCGGAGTATCGGGGGCGTTTGAAGCCGCTTTAAGAGGCATATCAAACGCTCAGAGGGAAGGCCTATATATACAGGTCAATATAACCATCTCTAAGCGTAACATAACTCAGCTTCGAGAATTGACCAAACTCGCTGATAAGATAGGGGCACAGGTCGTACTCCTCTACCAGCTGATTCCATCTGGAAGGGGAGAAAACCTTTTTGACGAAACACTCACTTCTAACTCCTTCGCTAACTTGATTAAAGAGCTGCATAGCATTCAAGGTGAAATCAGCCCCGTCACCGTACCCGTAGGTCTGCCAGAGTACTTCGCGTACCTCACAAAATCCTTGAATTTAAACACGAAGATCGCATCAAACGTCTTTAAGGGCTGCATCGCAGGAAGGGGGATGTTCTACATCAAACCGAATGGTGATGTTTGGCCCTGCCCCTTCATACCGATCTCAGCAGGAAATCTGTTGCGGAGAAGCGCTAAAGATGTGTGGAGAAGCCCCCTCTTCAACCTGTTTAGAAATAGGGAGAACCTAAAAGGGCCCTGCAAAACCTGTGGTTATAGGGAGGTTTGTGGAGGATGCCGCGCGAGAGCCTACGCTTACACAAGAGACCCGCTAGCATCAGACCCCTGCTGCCCCCTCCATAGGATAGAGCAACCCATACCAACCATAAAGGGTAAGTCTCATAGCTGATGCGTGAAAACGCATCCTTGAAGCAATCATCGAGTGGTAAAGAGAAGACATATTAATCGCGAGCTACGGTTGAAAAAGCAAGGATGCCGCGTAGACACAGCACAAAGAAGGGAAAAACAGGTGAATGGTGGAGCGAGCTGAAGTATGGAGAAGCCATCCTTAGAGGTCTTCAAAGATTTGAGAAGGAGCAGAACAAGAGAAAGAAGCCTGCTGCTGGTGAAACTTTAGAGGCTCATACTACTACTGAAACCAACGCCCAGACATAGCTAAATAAACATATATATGGTGCGAAGCCGATAGAGTTGGTGATAGATATGCGGAGAACAGGCTTCGTTCTGCTGCTTCTCGTCTCCTTACTAACCTTATCTCCTACGTTAGCGTACGCTAAGCCTGGTAAGCCTCCGAGTGAAGAGGCTACTCCTACACAGAACCTCATCGAGTCTCCTGACGGTGGGGCTGCTGCCTGGGATCACGCAACCCTAACCATTCTGATCAACCCTAACGTCTACTCCCCAGACTCTCCCGAAGTATTGGCTGGTAGGAGGGCTATTGACCACTGGAAGGCATCTATAGCTTGGTTCTCCACTCGAGACTGGGATGGGAATGGTGAAGCGGATTATCCTTGGTGTGAAGGGGCTTAGCATCATAGGGATAGAGAACCTCGTAGCCCACGAATTCGGTCACGCACTAGGATTGGAGCACAGCAACAATCTAAGGATAGATCAAACGACGGTTAGCGCTTCCACTATCTTCAAGACTCCCGGAAATCAGCAAAGAAGGGCTTAGTGTGATAACGCTTATTTAGCTTTGTTTTGTTTGCTTATGTGATGTCTGAGGATAAGCTTGCTCACTTCCTTAAGACCGCATCTGACTGGTCTAGGATGAGGACTACGGTGCCTGGTATATTTATCCTTAAGCTGCCTGCTTTTAAGAGTAGTCCTGCTAGGCTTGCTGTTGAGTTGAATCCTGTTGATGATTCTGGTGCGCCTACGAAGAAGAGGGGTTTGGTTCTGAGGTCTTGTGAGGAGCTTGAGGAGTATAGGAGGCTCTTTCAGTTCGATAAGCTTGAGGCTTTGTTGAAGTCTGTTGATAAGGTGAATCCTCCTGTTAAGAGGGCTGTTAAGCCTGGTGAGGAAGTCTTAGAGATCTAGTTTGAGGTTTGTGGAGCACCCTCTAGTGTATCCGAATCTTGTTGAGGATAGGGAGTATCAGAGGAGGATAGCTTCTGAGGCTAGGGATAAGAATACGCTGGTGGTTTTGCCTACGGCTTTGGGTAAGACGGTTATAGCTGCTTTGGTTGCGGCTGATGTGCTATACAGCTTTAGGGATAGGAGGGTGCTTGTTATGGCTCCTACTAGGCCTCTTGTTGTTCAGCATAAGCGGACCTTTCAAAACGTTTTGAGGCTTCCTGAGGAAGACTTCTCTCTCCTCACCGGTAGGGTTCCCTCTTATGTTAGGGAGGGTGTTTGGCGTGGTGGCTCTAGGCTCGTCTTCGCAACACCACAGGTGGTTAGGAACGATCTTCTGAACAAGGGTTTGAGCTTGGATGGGTTTGGGCTGCTTGTTTTTGATGAGGCTCATAGGGCTGTTAAGGAGTATGCTTACACCGAGGTTGCGAGCCAGTATGTGAAGAGCTCAAGCTACCCTCTAATCCTAGCTACAACAGCTTCACCCGGCTCTGATCTGGATAGGGTGAGGATGGTCTGCGAATCGCTATACATAGAGCACGTGGAGTTTAGGAGGGATGATGACCCAGATGTAGCGCCATATATTCAGCCCGTTAGGGTTGAGGAGAGGGTTGTGAAGCTACCCCTAGCATACCAACCACTCAAAGACATCATCCTAGGCATGCTTAGGGAGAGGGTTAACTGGCTTAGGGAGAGAGGATACATAAAAACCGATAGAGTCACCAGGAAGAGTTTGGTGGAGCTCGGTGCTGAGCTCAGATACAACCTTGAGATGAGTATCGAGGAGGAGAGGGGTAGGATATACCAGGCTATTATGCAGCAGTCCTCAGCACTAACACTATTCCACATGCTTGAGGTTCTTGAAACACAGGGGGCATACACGCTAAAAGCGTTCCTAGAGAGGCTTGAGGAGGATCGAAAGAGGACACACATGACCCTAGTTAGAGAAGACGTCTACACACATCTCCTAAGCCTACTAGAGGGTAGATGCTTCGTCGAGCACCCCAAGGTCTTGGAGCTTAAGAGCATCGTCTCCAACCAGCTCAAAACCAACCCAGACTCCAGAATACTTATCTTCACACAGTACAGGGATACAGCCACACACCTAGTTGAGGAGCTGAATAGGGTTGAGGGTGTGAGGGCTGAGAGGTTCGTAGGCCAAGCAACAAGACTAGGAGACAGAGGCCTAACCCAAGAGCAGCAGGTCAACCTACTAGAAGACCTAAGAAGAGGACACATAAACACACTAGTGGCAACAAGCGTAGCAGAAGAAGGACTAGACATACCAGAAGTCAACCTAGTAGTATTCTACGAACCCATACCATCAGAAATAAGATTCATACAGAGAAGAGGAAGAACAGGAAGAAGAACACCAGGCAGAGTAATAATACTAGCAACACAAAACACCCTAGACACAACATACCTAAGAGCATCAGAAAAGAAACTCGACAAAATGAGAACAATAACAGAACAACTAAACAGAATACTAAAACCAGTATTAAGAGCGAAGCAGAAACCAGAGCCAAAACCACTCACAAAAGAAGAAATCCTAACACTACAGAAGACAGCTGTGAGAAGAGAACCAACACAGATACAAGAAGAATTCCTCAAAACAAGAATGCTAGAAAGAGAAGTAGCAAGAGCAGAAAGAACACTATACCTAAAGATACTACAGAAAGGAGCAGCAAAGATAGAGGATGAAGAGCTATACGAAGAAATGAAGATAGAGGGCTTCAGCAGAAGCGTAGTCAAAGCAGCACTAGCAAAACTCCTCAAGAAAAAACACCTAACAGAAGACGAAGACAAACTAACCATACCAATCAAAGACATACCAGGAGCCAAACTCATGAAGATAACAGTAGAGAAGATCCTACCAAACCAAGCAGTAGTCTGGATAGACGATAAATGGAGAGCAAGACTACTACCAGAAAACTACAACGGACCACACCAACTCATAAAAAGAGGCTCAACCTTCCAAGCCCTATGCGAACTCTACAAAGACTCAGGAACACTACACATAAAAGTCAGACAAGTAGTAAAGGCCTAAAGAATGAGTGTCGGAGCCGTCACCTCCATCAGATTTAGAACAGACCACACCCGCGCGGCTCAAACCAATGCTCAAAGACGATGTGAAATCGGTTGATTGTTAAGCGAGTCGTGGAGGCCTTACCTGAGCCATACCTCCTATTTCAACGAGTTGACACTCTCCACGACTGAAGTCAGGAGATTCTTGCACACGGCTCCTTCAACGCTTTGGGGGTACATATGTGTCAGCATCCACCCCTTCACGGTTCTGGAGCTATCTGCAAGGGCTGTGCCACCAGCCCGTTAACGGCTTCTTCAAGCCTGAAGAAGCCCTATATTTAATGCTCGAACCTCCCAGCTTATCTCGGCTTGGAGCCTTATTCGAGCTTTTGGACATCCAAGCCACATCTAAAGAGTTGATGGAAGATTGAGAAATATAAATCTAGCGGCGATTCATCCCACGGTTAAAACCGTAGGCTTTCTCGCCGAAATCTGTAAATGGGCTCACTATCCTTGTTATATTTTGATGTTTTGGCGAAGCTGATAAGGGTGGCTTTAAGCTAACACGTGCTTCGTCATCGACTACATACTCGTTCCACTCCTCTGATACCGTTGGGTAGCGGATATCATCCTTCACGATCGTAGCTCTCAACTCATCCGGAGAATAGGACTTGGTGTCAGTTGGTCCCTTCAAATCACCCGGCGCGAGCACAACGATGATGTTCCGCGACTCAAACTCGTAGACTGGTTCTTGGTCGACTACTCTTTCCGTGACCTTCGTAAGCACAACCTTAAGCTTGAGAACCGAGCCATCCGCTAGTTCATACTTATTCCAAGGTTCTCTGACAACATTAAAGTCTAGGAGGGGTTTAGCCGACATACTACTCAGCTGTGATGAGTAGAGTCCAAGAGGTTGGTTGGGGGCTATGGACGGACACACACAGACGCTTAATCTAGATTCGGTAGCCCTGTCGGTAGGAGACTCCACCGTGGGGGAGAAGCTTCAATCCTAACCCCATCATCCGAGAGAATATTCACGAAAGCGGTCTTCTTAATCATCAGAGCACACATACAATATCACAGTGTAAAAACCCTTTTCTCCTAGCCGTTTGTGCTGCGAGCTACGTAGTCTTAAATAGACTTACATAGCTCTTGGTATTCACTATTTTGGCTGTGAGTTAAGGCTCCCCTTTTAGGAGCAGGTATGTGCGCAAGGCTCTTTACTGGCTCTTCTTTCTGTAGAGCACTCTTCTGGGGTCTTTAAGTATGAGGACGATCTCCCAGATGGTGAGTGCGGCGGTGAGCATTGCGAAGCCTAAGACGGTTGCCTCTGGCGTCATCTCGATGAATTCCCCACCCTTTCTTAGAAAACCCATGACGTGGTCGACGAAGACCATTATCGTTACACCCCAGAGTATGAGGCATAGAATCTTCAGCAGATACTTGTCGTCTTCAGCCATCCTATACCACAGTGGCGTGGCTACCGCTGCTGCGAACGCTAATATTATCAGCCACATACATCTCCCTCCAACACCTTTAAATAGTATTACTAAATAAGGTTTTGGTGATACGGAGGTAATAGATAGTGGCCTGCTTCCTAGTCCCGATGGCTTTAGCAATAATAACCTCAATACTACAGAAGACAGCGCGGAGCCTAGCTGAGAAGCTGAAGCTCTGGGTTCTCAACGCACTGCTCTGGGGCGGTGTGATCCTCCTAGCGCTAGAGCACGTCTGGCACGGAGAAGTCGTCCCCTGGCCGCCTTTCCTAACAGCTATGGCTAACCCAGCCGACATACCAGTAATGCTTCACGAGATGGCTACCGTAGGCACAGCGATGTCAATAGCCACACTCATCACCTGGGGGACGATGCTCACAATAAGCTACTATATGCCGAAGATCGTATCGATAAAGACCGTAGAGCCGATAAAGAAGCCGCTAACCACACACTAACCCCACCCCCTATTTTTGGTGTTGAAAATTAGGGGGTAGATGCGTGAAGGGGGTCGGGGATCACTTTACGAGTTTCAGAAGTTTTGAGAAAATCTTAAACTTTATGTTCTCCCATATTATCGTCCTCAGCGCCTTCCTAGCAGCTTCTCTTGGGTAGATCACGCCCTTAACACCTTCTTCACCCTTCTCGTATCTTAGGCCTCTTATGATGGCTATCGGTGTGGCTTCGTCTGTTTGGCCGAAGAGTAGGTTGGCTGCCGCGGAGACCAGATCGGTTAGGTCGTCAACCCCGCCGAACTTCGCCTTGCCATACAGGTCTCTACCACCGAAGTTTCTTGAGACTGGTTGTATGCCGGAGCAGCCTATCGCTATATCGATGGTTCCGAATTTATCCAGCTTCCACTCCGTATCGCTGATGACTACCGCGACATCCCTACCCGTTAACCTTCTGATGCCCTCCCTTATCCTCCTAGCCGACTCATCCGGATCCTTCGGTATCGATGTGCAGTAGCCTGGTGGAGAGTTGGAGAAGTCGACGCCTCCCCAGGTCAGAATCCTCCCACCGACATCGATCAAGAAGATATATGGGTGCTCGCTGATGGCTTTTCGAGCACCCTCTCTGCTGCTAGCATACTTCTTGTAGAGATGCCCAAACCTCTTCGAGAGCTTCTCAATCGGAATCACACCCAATACCTCACCTTCCCTCAGATACACCTCCATAACCTCAGGCTGAGTACTATAGAGTCTTGAAAGGAAATAGGCTCTACGTGAAGGCTTTACATCACTGAGCTTATGGACCCTACCCTCAGCCTTAGAAACAATCTTAGATGTTATGACTACTATGTCACCCTGCATTATCCCATAGGCCTGATTTTCAGCTTCCTCCACTATCAACCTTGCCAGATCAGTTTGAGGATTGATTTCTGTAGTTATCCTTAACCCGAAGACCTCGATGCGCCTCACTCGGATTACCAATAAAAGAACCCTGTATCTAAAAGATAAAAAAGATTATCTGGAATAATAGGTTGCTCTACACATCTTCCACCGACAGCCCCGCTTCGAACAGTCTTCGTGCGAGAAAAAATCGCAAGCTTCTTGCACTTCGAAAGACTTATTAACCTTCATACCCTCGTATTCAAGGGGATTAAAGTGAAGTGGGAAGATACGTTGATGGCGTATGAGGAGGACATAAAGAGCAGGAGCGTGTTAGACTGGTTAAAGGCGCATACATCAGGATTCAAACCTCTGCATAGATACAGAGGTACACTCGAATTAGATGGTGGTAAGATAGTCTTCAATGGGAAAGACCTGAAAGAGGGTGCTGATTTCCACCTAGAAATCGACACCAAAGACATTACAGACGTATATCTAGGTTGGGACAGCGTCTATACAGGGTTTCCGGGGAGCAAAGCAGGAGACAGAGCATACCCTTGGAACAAGCCTCTTAGAATAAGATACAGATCCGAGGAAGGGGGGAGGACAATCTACATCTTCGCAAATTTCCATCACAGATATGGGATGAGAGCATCCGACAATAACGAAGTTCTTGAAAGATTAAAGCCTATACTCGAAGTGAAATAAATCAGGAAAGGGAAATGGGTATCGAAGAGTCTCGATAAGAGCAACTTTTTAATTCATTGACAACGCAGTCTTTCAGACTTATTCATGCTCTCTTCTTCGGCTGCTTTCCAATTTCCTTGATCCGCATACCTTCCTACGTAGCACCACCTTAAGTGTGATCTACACTCTTCCTATACTTCTCTCTACTGTAGTGTCCGTAGTAGAGGTATGTGTATGATCTACCCTTCGCTTTAACCGGCTTCGGGTATGGGAAGCCTCTTTCGCCGCAGATAAGCGCCTCCCCTCTTTGACCACTACACCTCTTCTCCTACGCATCCCTTCTAATGTTATCTAAACCCAATTAAGTAGTTTAAGTGTAAAGATTCTTGCGAAGTTTTCTAAACCGAGGATTTGGTTTCTGGTAACTCCTTGGAAGTCACCACAAGATGAAGAAAACAGTTACATGAACTCAACATAATCTCCCTATATTTGAGTTATTTTCGAATGGAGACATCTGCTTTATAAGCCTCCTTTTACATAATCTGTCTTCGGCTTGCGGTCAGGTTTTGACGAGGTTGATAGGGAGATTCTTAGGATGATGCAGGCTGATGCGAGAATTTCTTACGCTGAGATGGCTAAGCGACTCAACGTCCCTGAGTCGACCGTGAGGTATAGGGTTAAGCGTCTAGTCGATGCTAAGGTTATTAGGAAGGTGATGGCTCTTGTGGATCCGAGGAAGGTTGGGTTTGATGTTTCTGCGGTTGTTATGGTGAAGGTTGATCCTAATTATGTAAATGCAGCACTTAGGGGGGTAGCTTTTTTTGAGGAAGTCCAGCACGTCTTCCAGACCACAGGAGAATATGATATAATCTCTGTGATTCACGTGCGCGACATGAAGGCGTTGAATGGGTTTAAGCAGCGGGTGAAGATGTTGGAAGGTGTGAAGGATGTTGTGGTATGGGTTATAACGGAGCTCATAAAGATCGATCCAGCTCTGCCAGTTTACTGAACCAGCAAAATTTTGTTTATCTTGCTGCTGATAGAGTAAACCGTAAATAGTAGAACGAAACAGGCACAAGGTGGGGCTATGGATCAGGATAGGCGTAGTGTAAAGCTTAGCTTGGTAGCGGTGTTCTCGGTGCTGCTGTTTCTCGCGTCGGTTGTCGTTAAGGTTACGTTAAGTTATGGGGCTGTTGTGTTTGCGATAGTTTTGCTCGTAGGTGTTTTGAGTATTCGCTTACCTTATGCGGCTACGGTTATATGTTTCATTTCGGCTTTGCTCTACAGCTTCGTATCTCCACTTAGCCTTCTGATGCTGGGGACGTTTCTGGCTAGAGGGGTTGTGATTGATGTTTTATTTAGTGTGTTTAGGGTTTATCGGGATGCGTCTAACCGTGGATATAGGCTGTACGTGATTATCCCAGTTATGGTGGTTTCGGGGTTTGCTGCAGGCCTCTACCAATACTTTTTCTTAGTGTTCTTTATGCATCGACTTGTGGATTTTGGGGCGTTTATAGTTTCAACGATATTTGTGGTTTCGTTGATATCGAATGCTGCTGCTGGGTTTATTGTGCCTAAATACGTTATGCCTAGAGTTAGGAGGGTTATCTAGATGGTTCATTTGATTTCGCTGCTTAAGGGGCGGCGGTTGACTGGGGATAAGGTTTTCTCGGAGGCATATTCTAGGAGCAGGGTTGGTGAAGTCTTCTGGATCATCACAGATAGATGTAATCTGAGCTGTATGCATTGCCATAAAGGCTCATCTTCAGAGAGCAGATATGGGGTATCCAAGATAGATGCTTTTCACATAGTTGATAGGATTGGTAGGTTGGGTAGACCTCTAATATTTGTGTCTGGTGGGGAGCCGTTTACCAGCCCATATCTACTCGATGTTTTGACGGAGCTGAAGAGCAGAGGCTTTAGAGTGGTCCTATCGTCTAACGGAACCCTAATAGATGAGGGTGCCGCCAGCCATCTGCTAGACATGGGTATCGATTATGTTGCGCTTCCACTATATGGTGGGGAGCTGTTTCACGACCGCTTTACTGGTGTAGAGGGGTCGCATAGTAGGGTCTTGAATGCTTTAAAGCTACTCAGAGGGTCAGATACCAAGTTGGCTTTGAAGACGGTTGTATCGAGGAGCACCATCCCCAACATCGACTATATTCTAAATGAAGCGTTGAGGTATGATGTGAAGATGCTGTATCTATGCGACCTACTTCCGCTAGGTAGAGGAGCATCTCTATCATGGGATGTGTTAGATAAAGATGGGTGGAGGCACCTTCTTACTAAATTAGTTAGGGAGGTTCTAGACCACAGCTATGATGTTGAGATAGATGTTGGGTTGCACCCATCCGCAGCCCTATATGTGTTGAGGGAGCTAGGTGTTAACGTGTTAGATACGTTAAGTAAGGCGCCATCAAGGTTATCTCCCGAAGGCAGAGGTTTCATATCTATAGCACCTAACGGCGATGTTTCAATCTCACACTTCCTCCCCCACGTAAAGATAGGGAACGTTTTAGAGGATGACTTGGAGCAGCTCGTTAATCACCCCTTATACAAAGCTGTTGGTGACTCAGATAATCTAAGGGGGAGATGTGGGAGGTGTGAGTTCAAATACGTCTGCGGAGGGTCGAGAGTTAAAGCATATGTTTGTGAAGGCGACCTACTGGCAGAGGACCCGACTTGCTTACTGAATTAAACTACGATTTTAACAATAAACCCCTATTGATCTTCTGGGAGTTGACCAGAGCCTGTAAGCTCAAATGTAGACACTGTAGGGCTGATGCGATACTCAACCCACTACCCGATGAGCTAACCCTAGATGAAGGATTCAACGTAATCGATGATATTAAGGGCTTCGGAAAACCATACCCAACCCTAATACTAACTGGTGGAGACCCCCTCATGAAGAAGGGGTTTGAAGAAATCGTAAGATACGCTTACGAAAACGGCATCCCAATGGGTATTGCTCCTACAGTTTCAGAACTGTTGACTGAGGGCATCTTAAAGACCCTATTAAGATACGATGTAAAACACGTCTCTATAAGCCTAGATGGAGGTTACCCCCACACCCACGACTACATACGTGGTTTAAACGGCCACTTCGAAGCCACAATAGAAACACTAAGAAAGCTTATAGGTCTTGGCTTCAACGTTCAGGTGAACACTCTGGTATGCAGAGTCAACGTCTTTGAGCTCCCAGAAATCCTTAATCTACTACTCACAATGAATGTTAAGGTCTGGGAACTCTTCTTCCTTGTAAAGGTCGGTAGAGGTGTTGAGGTAGAGGATCTGACCCCTCAAGAATACGAAGATACCCTCCACTTCCTATTTGATGCGCTGAGCTACGGGGTTAACGTTAGAACCGTAGAGGCCCCATTCTTCAGAAGGGTAATAATATTAACCAGATCAAAGAGCGATACAAAGAACGCTGGCGTAGAAGAGATTATCCAAAAGTATGGTCTCGGCAATCTATACAAGAAGCTAGCCGCAAAGCTAGAAGAATTAGGACACATGAAGATTCAAAATGTTAATGTGGGGATAAGGAGACCAGCTACGAGAGACGGCTACGGGGTCATCTTCATCGCATACAATGGGGACATTTACCCAAGCGGCTTTACACCCCTTAAGCTGGGTAATGTGAAAGATGAAAGCATCGTAGACGTATACAGAAGTAATAAGATTTTACAGACGATAAGGTTGGCAGTGTTTAAAGGCAGGTGTGGCATATGCGAATACAGACACATATGTGGCGGAAGCAGAGCGAGAGCGTTCGCAACGAGAGGAGATGTGCTAGACGAAGACCCAGCCTGCATATACAATCCAGGTAAACAGATACTAAATAGCTGAGCACTATAACCACCACTATCCTGCTCGCTTCTACTTAACCCAAGTAAACCTTAGAGCCACATCCTTCGGATCAGCTAACATTTTTTAGATAACAACTATATTAGTGATAGGATGTGTTTAGCTAGGGTTATTTCGTCGTCATAAGTCTTCATCAAAATATTGTAGGTTACCGCTTTAATGCCTAGGGACTCGATTTTCTCTTTTAGAGCCGAGTCGACTAGGTCGATTAGAAGGATGTCGATGAAGTCTTTATAGAGTTGCGCTACACCGTATGCTGACACCTCTACACCTAACGCCGACATAATTTTGTCCGCTGGCCCCTTTACAGGGGCGCCGCCTATGATTGGGCTGACTCCTAGGATGGTGGCTTCGGTTCTCTGTAAGGCTTCTCTAACGCCTTTGACTGAGAGGATTGTGCCGATGCTGACTATTGGGTTGCTTGGGCATATTATCACAGCTCTTGCTTCTAAGATCGACTCTAGAACCTTGGGTGCGGGTTTGGCTTCTTCTGCGCCTTCGAAGACCACGCCAAGCACTTTATCGCTGCACCCCCTTTTGACTAGATATTCTTGGAAGTGGATGGTGCCGATGTCGGTCTTAATCTTGGTTTGGAACCTGTCGTCTGTCATGGGGATTATTTGAGCGGTTACTCCGAGGCTACTTGCGATCTTAGATGTTACTTCAGAGAGCTTTAACCCCTGCTTCAGAAGATGGGTTCGGTGTATGTGTGTGGCGAGGTCTCGGTCGCCTAGATTAAACCACCCCTCGCAGCCAAGCTTCTTTAGCACGTCGAGGCAGTTGAATGTGTCTCCTTTAATTCCCCACCCCTTCTCCGGGTCTACTATTCCGGCGAGTGTGTAGGTGATTATGTCGATGTCTGGTGAGATGTGTAGCCCGTGTAGAGTAATATCGTCGCCTGTGTTAACTATGATGGTGAGGTCTTCGCTTACGACTTTGCTGAGGCCTCGGAGGAGCTTTGCAGCCCCCACACCACCAGCTAACGCCGTGATCAAAACTTCTCGCCCCACATATTATGGTAGGCGACTTCCTCAAGCGGCTTTCGAGGAGGGGCGCTAACCTCTATAGCACGCTGCCCGATTTCGATCAAGGCTACGGGGTCAAACCCTTTTGGTATGCGAAGTATTCGCCTCACAACGCTCTGAGCGAATAAAGGTGCGCACCGCCAGCAAGCACCCAAACCCTCGTAATGTGCCGCAAGTAGCAGATTTTGGATAGCAGCTGAAACCGATTGAACAGCCATAATAT
This sequence comes from Nitrososphaerota archaeon, assembly GCA_011605775.1. Classification (NCBI taxonomy): domain Archaea; kingdom Thermoproteati; phylum Nitrososphaerota; species Nitrososphaerota archaeon. Next base: position 29,031 of record JAAOZN010000047.1, read on the forward strand.
ACTCACACCTCCTCCTTCTACGATCAGGGTAGGTATCCATACCCTCCATAGTCACACAAGCCACTATTATTAGGGAAGCTGCTTCGATTCTAGAAATAGACTCCTCCGCCTCCTCTTCAGCCTCAGCCTTAGTGTAACCATCTCTAATAAGATCACGTATAAGTATTGATGCCATTCCCTTAGCCAGCTTTGTCTTAACGAGGAGGTCATCCACAACAATGAAGCGCCAGGGCTGCGCGTTGTGGGCTGAGGGTGCCACAGTAGCGGCATAGAGGATCTTCTTAACAACATCCTTACCGATGGGAATCGGCTTAAGCTTTTTGACACTCCTCCTTGTTAGAAGCATCTCCATACCATCCATCCTTCCCACCAGATTTCACCTCAAGAGCTTCCGCAAACACATCTCTGCGTAGACGCCTGTTCCTCCAACCATAAGACGCTTAAGATCTAGAGGAATGTCTACGTCAAAGGAAACCCTAGGTGAGCAGTGGGTTAGATATGGTATGCCACGCTTACGTGCTTCACATATATGCCTATAGAAGCTTTTAGGACCGAAGCGTGGTTTAATGTGAGTAGGGGGGCTGCAGAGTAGAGCGTTCGTACCACCGTCTGTGGATGGGCATACG
>JAAOZN010000048.1 GCA_011605775.1 Nitrososphaerota archaeon
AAGCGCCCCATCCCCAGGAAGAAAGGCCGTAATCTGCTTACCGTTCTTAACGAGCTGAACCCTCACGCATTTCCTGATTGCTGAGTTTGGCTGTTTTGATTCTATGCCGACCTTCTCTAATACTATGCCTCTTGCTTGAGGCGCGCCTTCGAGTGGGTCTGCTTTTTCGTCTAGCATCAGCATTCTCCGCTTATAGTATTTGTCGGACCAGCGTAGCCTCTGCCTCTTCTCTCTTAAGATTCTTCCAGCGAATTCTCCTGTGGGCGACTTCATGTGCGTCATGGAGGCTTCTTCTACCCTCTTAATAAAAATTTGTGCCGTTTGTATTCGGCTGAACCCTCATAATTGTAGGTTATGCTGCTTTGTATATGCTCCAAAATAGGCTTTGGGTTTTAAACTTTAATAGGTAGCTGCAGCCCCTTTATGATCGATGTTGGAGAAGGTTAAAGCCGTGTTTTCGGATGAGTTGGCTCAAGGTGATAGCCCGGTAATAGCGCTCTTCTATGCTACGTACTGCCCTTTCTGCATGAGGTTTGCGCCCATCTTTGAGAAGCATAGTGTAAATCAACCCTATATCTTCGCTAAGGCAGATATTACCGACGATTCGCACCCCTACTGGGAGAGGTATAAGATCAACTATGTGCCCACAGTCATAGCCTTTAAGAGCGGCCAGATAGTGGCTAGAAGGGACTCTAAGGCTGGTGTGGGTCTTGGTGAAGGCGATCTGCTCAGCCTACTTAAGGAGGTCTCCTCCAAACTCTCTTCTCCTAATGAATCTTCCAAAGCCTCTTGAGCCCACCACTACCCCATCCTCCATAACTACAACACCCCTCACTATTGTGTGTGTGGCTCTGCCTTTAACCGCCCAGCCGTTGAACAGCACACACGCTTTAGCCTTTGTGTAGAGCCTATCCACCCTAATCTTATACTCAGCCTTCAGATCTACCACCGTTAGGCTCCCTTCGGCCCCCTCGATGACTGCTCCCCTCGCTGGGTAGAGGTTGAAGAGCTTTGCGGGGTTGGTTGACATAAGCTCGGCAAGCCTCGATAAATTTAGCAACCCCTCGTTCACCTTGGTGAGCATCAGCGGTAAGCTTACCTCAATATTAGGCGCACCGGCAGGCGCCGCCCATATGTCTTCTAAACCGGCATCCTTCTCACTCTTTTGGTGGGGTGCGTGGTCGCTGCCCACACAGTCTATTACGCCATCAACCAGAGCCCTCCAGAGGGATTCTTGATCCTCCCTTCTCCTTAGGGGTGGGTTGACTTTAGCGTAGGAGCCTAAGCGAAGCATATCCTCTTCTTTTAGAAAGAGGTAGTGTGGGCAGGTTTCTGTGAACACCTTTAATCCTCGTTTCTTGGCAGACTTAACCTCCTCAACCGCGCCCGCAGTGGTTAGATGGAGCAGATATAGTGTGGCACCGCTTTCTTCAGCTACCTCTAAACATGTTTTAACAGCCTTAACTTCAGCCTGTGATGGTCTTGATTCGCAGTGAGCTAGAGCATCTGTTCTGCCAGAAGATTTGAGGATGGAGGTTGAGTGCTCGATGATTTCAGCATCCTCTGCGTGCACCGCTAAAGGCACTTTTAACCTCGACGCCCTAGCCATAACCTCTAATAGATCTCTTCTGCTACTTGCGCATAGTCCAGCGTCTGCTGCTGTGGAGGGGAGATACATCCACGTCTTGAAAGCGACAGTCCCTTGGGCAGCTAACCCGCTCATCTCCTCAACGTTATCGGCTCCGCAGCCGGCATAGAGGCAGAAGTCCACAACAGCCTTGGATTCAGCCTCTCTAATCTTGAGCTTGAGTGCGGTTGGTGTTGATGTTGGTGGTAGGTTGTTTGGCATGTCTGCTACTAGTGTGAACCCTCCTGCTGCGGCTGCGCAACTGCCTGTGTAGAAGTCCTCTTTCTCGGTGTAGCCTGGGTCGCGGAAGTGTACGTGTGGATCAATTAAGCCGGGTAAGATTATCTGCCCTCTGCAGTTCAGTTCTTTTTCGCCTTTAGGGAGGTTCGGTTCCTTTGCAACTTTTACTATCTTCCCTTGTTCGATTGCTACACAAGCTTCAAGAAGCCCTTGTGGGGTGAGTACGTATCCATTCTTTAGGAGTAGGTCTGCTTGCAACAGCAGCTTGAACTCGCCCAAACAGCCTTAATAAACTAACCTTTACGGCTTTAGTTGCAGGTAATCGTCTAAATATGGCGGATTTTGCGAGGATGTGAAGTCCCTTTCTTCTCTAGATGTTGGAAATAGTGGAGACATTCTTATATAGTGGTTGGTATTACCCTTTTGTTAATTAGTAATACGGTGAGAAGCATGATTGAAGAGTCGCTGCTTAAAAGGGCTGAAGAGTTTCATGGTCATATCTGCCCCTTCTTAGCGCTAGGCTTAAGGGCTTCAGAATTGGCTATGCATAGGCTCGGTCTAGCGAAAGCTGGTTTAGCTGAGAGTGTTGGTGAGGATGTTCTTGCTATCGTTGAATGTAACAACTGTTTTTGTGATGGTGTGCAGATCGCTACAGGATGCACGCTTGGTAATAACAGTCTGATCTACTTGGATGTTGGGAAGAATGCTGTGACGCTTGTTAGAAGAGGTTCGTGGAGGGGTGTAAGGGTTTATGTTGACGCTGAGAAGATTAGGAGTAGATACTTTACGAAAGACGCCTTGGATCTTTTTGAGAAGGTTGTTACGAAGAGGGAGGGGAGTAGAGATGACATTGAGAGGCTGCGGGAGATATGGTCTCAGATAGGGCGCTCTATGCTCACCATCCCTGAAGAGGAGTTTAAGATTGATGCTGTTGAGGTTGCGGAGATTGAGCGGGCGCCCATCTTTGAGAGCGTTAGGTGTGCAGAGTGCGGCGAACTTGTGATGAGTACGAGGATCCAATATGTGGATGGTAGAGCTGTTTGCTTGAGCTGCTTGGGTGTTTGCGCAGCGGTCGGAGGGAGAGGCATTGTGCCGGACTTCAGAGTTCCGTTAATGCGCGGAAGGTGAAGGGCTGTGAAGAAGGGTTTAGCCAAGGTCTACGCACTAAGCCTGACAGTAATCGTGGTTGTAGCCGTGGCAGCCGCAGCCTACTTCATACTCTCCAGCAGCTCTACTACTGTGCAGCAGCAAACCACCACGCCACAAATACACTTGGTCGACATAGTTGGGCGAAATGTCACAATACCTAGAGGCGTTGATAGCATCGTAGCGATAGGGCCTGGCATGCTTAGGCTTGTATGCTACCTAAATGCGACGGACTTGCTTGTGGGTGTGGAAGACAGCGAAAGAAGCTGGGGGTCTGCCGGGAGGGACTATGCGATGGCTTATGGTGAATCGTTTAAAGCGCTGCCAGCCATAGGTCTAGGCGGACCAGGCAAGCCACCAGCGCCTGAATTAATCTTAGCAGCGAAACCTGAGCTAATAATAATGTCTAGAACATACTGCGACTTCTACGACCCAGATAGATTAGAGAAGGAGACCAACGCGACGGTAATAGTTATGGATTATGGTCCGGCTGGGTATCTTGATGTAGAGGGTTTGGCGAACGCTTTAAGAGTGCTTGGCGAGGCCTTGGGTCGCAAAGAAAGAGCGGATACTCTAATCAGCTATATTAGAAGCGTAGTCGAGGACTTGGATAAGAGGACGAGAGACTTGGATGTTAGACCAAAAGTGTATGTTGGCGCTGTATCATACAAAGGGCCTCAACCATTTACAACAGCTCAAACACCATTCCCACCACTTTCACTCTTGAACACCCCTTCTATCGCAGATAGATATGCTTCTAAGCAAGGTGTCTTCTTCTGGAGTTTTGAGGCGATTCTAAGCGAGCAGCCGGAGATAGTGTTTATAGATGAAAACAACTTGGCAACCGTCAAACAGGATTTTGATAAAGATCCTGGTAAGTATATGTATCTGAACGCTTTCAAAGAAGGGAGGGTTTACGGGACTTTACCCTACAACTATTATCATACGAATGTGGCTGTTGCCTTAGCAGACGCTTACTACATTGGTAAGATACTGTATCCAGAGAGATTCAGCGACATTAACCCTAGTGAGAAGGCTGACGAAATATTCAGAGTGTTCGTTGGAAAGGCTCTCTACCAGCAGTATGCTGAAGCCTATGGAGGGTTTATATGTCTAGCCGAAATGTTCAAACCTTCCAGTTGAATGTTAAGCATCTTATTCGGAGGAAGCAGATAATTCTGCTTTCACTTACCCTCTTTACCCTCCTTCTCATACCGCTTTCTGCTTCAGTGGGTTGGTATAAGGCTTCGCTTCCTGAGACCTTTCGCGCCGTCTTCCTACCAGATAACAGCCAACTCTCGACTGTTATTTGGGATCTAAGGCTTAGGAGGGTTCTGGCTGCGATAGTTGTAGGTATGGTTCTAGGTGGTTCCGGTGCCGCTATTCAAGCTTGCATGCGGAACCCTTTAGCTTCCCCATTCACATTCGGGCTTTCATTCGCGGCATCCTTGGGTGTGGCGGTTGCTCTTCTGGTGTTACAAGGCGGCGCTATTCAAAGATTTCAGATCTACGTTTATAACCCGTATATCGTCTCAGCCTCCGCCTTCCTCTTCGCTTTAATTCAAGTCCTCATCATCCTCCTTTTGGCGTATAAGGCTGGGTTAAGCGCAGGTGCGCTCGTCCTATCATCCATAGCCATCTCATTTGCCTATCAAGCCATTTTGTATCTGCTTCAATACCTCTATCTGAACGAGATACTCGTCGCAACCGTGGTCTTCTGGACATTCGGAGACCTAGGGAGGATAGCTTGGCCTGAGTTTAATCTCGTTGCCCTACTTTCTTTTGCGTTAGTCCTACCATACTTCATCTACCGAAGTCTAGACTACGATCTGATATTGGGCGGCGACGAGTTGGCGAAGTCTTCTGGTGTGAGGCCTGAGAGGCTTAGGCTGGAAACGACGATAGTAGCGGCGCTAGGAGCCGCTTTAGCGACATCTTTCGTTGGGGTGATAGGGTTTGTCTGCCTTGTAGCGCCGCACGCCGCTAGACTGCTTATTGGGGGTGGCCATAGATATCTGATGCCCACATCTATGATCTTGGGTGCACTTATTCTAACACTCTCCGACACGCTGGGCAGGGTGGTGATAGCACCAACCGTTATTCCTGTTGGGATTACGACCTCTTTAATAGGTGTTCCTCTACTAGTATATTTGCTAGTTAAGGGTGGGAGGTTTGGTTATAGAGGTTAGAATCAGAGACGTGAAGGTGTATTATAGGAGCATTAAAGCTCTGGATGGTGTATCGCTGACGGTAAAGCGTGGCGAAGTTCTTTCAGTCGTTGGGCCGAATGGCGCTGGTAAAAGCACGCTGCTTAAAGTGGTTAATGGTGTGTTGAAACCGAAGATGGGATCTGTGTACCTCGACCAAAGAGCTGTTTGGGAGATTAAGTCTAGAGATCTTGCTAAGATATGTGGAGCTGTCCCACAAAGGGTTCAGGTTGGTGGTATGCTAACGGTCTACGATTTCGTCATGACTGGTAGAAGACCGTACATAGGTTTCGCCCCCTCTAAACTGGATGAAGCAAAGGTGTATGATGCACTGGAGACCGTTGGAGCAATAGGGCTTGTGGGTAGAGGTTTGGAGGAGCTTAGTGGAGGGGAGCTTCAAAGGGTGTTGATCGCAAGAGCTTTGGCTGCGGAGCCTGAGGTGCTGCTGCTGGATGAGCCCACAAGCAACCTAGACCTGAAGTATCAGGTAGAGGTTCTTAGGCTCGTTAGAAGTCTTAGATCTAGAGGTTTGATTATAATTATGGCTATACACGACCTCACCTACGCCTATAGAGTATCAGATAAGATTTTAATGCTGAATAGCGGGAAAGTGTACGCTGCTGGAAAGCCCGAGGAGGTGCTGACGGCGAAGAACATTTCTGAAGTATATGGTGTCGAACCCCTGATCTTCGACGAGTATCGGCTTATCGTACCACTACTACGCGTTTAGAGGCACATAAGTATTTAGTAGTAGGTTTCTTTGGCTTAGAAAGGTGTTGAAGCTTGGAGAAGTATCTTGAGATTCTTAAGATTAGTGTGGAGATTATTGAGAAATGGAGGGAGTATGTTGTTAAGCTTGCGGCTGTGGTGAAGCGTGTTTTGCCCGATTCACGCGTTTATGTTTTTGGAAGTGTTGTTAAAGGTGAAGCTACTGCTGCAAGTGATATAGATGTTCTTATTGTTTCGAATGCTGTTCCTAAAAGCGGTCTTGAAAGGGCTGCGTTAAAGGTTAGGATAGAGGGGTCGGCGGCATTACCACCTTATCACACCTTCGAGCTTCATCTTGTTGATGAAGAAGCTGAGTGGTACTTTAGAATGGTGAAGGAGTTAAGAGAGGTGAGTGGTGCTTCAAACATATAAGGTGCTTAAGGCAAGCAATCTTGGTGTTGCAGGGTTGGTCGGCTCTTTCGATGAGGTTAGTAGAGTTTTGATAGAGGTCTGTAGAGCCATATACCAGCGTGGGCTGGTTTCTGCTAGTGGTGGTAATGTGAGTGTGAGAGTAGGCGGCGGTCTCTTCCTTATAACGCGTAGCGGTTCATCGTTTAGAGATCTTACTGAGAGGGATCTGCTGGTTCTTAACAGCGATGGTGTGGTTGTTGAGGGTGTTGGTAAGCCGTCGACCGAAACGCCTGTTCACTTGGCGCTTTATAGGGTTAGGGGTGATGTTGGCTCTATCATACACGCTCACCCCCCTTACTCTACGGGGTTTGCTGTGTTGGGTAAGCCTGTTCCTTGTGTTACGGTTCAGGCTTTGGAGCTGCTTGGTGAGGTTAAGGTGGTTGGGTTTGAGCATCCTGGTTCAGATGCGCTTACTCGAAGGTGTGTTGATGTGTTTAAGGATGTGTCTGTTAGGTGTGCGTTGCTTGAGAGGCATGGTGTGTTGGTTGTTGGGCGGGATATTTGGGATGCATATAATAACCTTGATCTTCTAGAGGAGACCGCTAAAATAGCTTATCTAGCAGCCGCGCTAAAGAAGCATAGTTTTGAAGCATAAAACGAGTAGAGTGTGGATATTTGCTTTAGGTGCCTATTTTCTGGGTTTGCATTCGAATCTGCAGCAGGGGTCTCCTCTCGCTATGCACTCTGTTTCGTTGACTTCCATCTCTAAGCCTAGTAAATGTGAGAGGTAGCCTGCTATTAGTCCTCGTGTTAGCTGGCTGTAGGGGGTTTTGGAGGTTGGTCCTATTTCGCATTCGAAGTTGTTGTAGACTGTGATGACTGCGTGGGGTGGGTTTGGAGTGAACTCCTCTATCTGCATGCTACCCCATCCTGTGCCTGTGAATATCGATGCGCCTAGTATGCGTGTTATCTTGTCGGGCTCTCTCAGCCTTAGCGCTTCAGCCCTCTTCTTATGCTCTGCCGCGGCCTCTGCGCCCATATCTACGCCCATGTAGTAGAGGAGGGCTTCGCCTCCGGATCCGAACTTCTCTCTAATTTTGTTGACTAAGATAGACCAGAGTATCTCTCGTAGTATGATTACTCTCATCCCACCAGCTGTAATTATGTGCGATGTTGTGTCTGCTATGAATCCTTCAGCCTGCTGCTCTATCAAGGTAACTTCTTTGATCGATTCGATCTTCTCGATCTCTTCAGCGATCTCTTTTAGTGGTGCGCTGCACTCTGTTAGGTCGTAGATGAGTGTGAAGACCTTCTCTCCCCTAGGGTTTAGTGTGAAGTGTAGGCTTATGAGGTAAGCATTATACTTTGAGCAGATATCTAGAGCCTTACGCATAACACCGTGCTCACGCCCGGCCACAACCCTAAACCCGCCTAGCTTGTAGCCTGGCATGAAGAAGACGCGCCCAACCTCGTAAGGGTAGAATGGCACGCTTATGAGGATGTGGATGATGTTTAAAAGGATTGCTTAAAAAGACAAATATACGCGCCTGTGGTAAGTGGTTTGTTAACAGGCTGGTAGCTGATGAGCCTTAGAGAGGAGAATTTGAATGTTGTGTTAGCTGAGCTTCTAGCAGAGAGGGGGCTTAATGCTCTGGGCGAAGTGATTTTGAAGAAGCGTGGTAGGAGGGCTGAGCCTGATGTTCTTCTGCTGCTGAATGGTGTGAGGATAGTTGTGGAGGGTAAGAAGCCGGGTATGTGGGATCAGCTGGTCAGCAAGTGTGTTGAGCGTGTGGATAATAACGTTTGTGATTTGTGTGTGATGGTTGAGTATGCTGATATTAGGGCTGAGAGGCTTACTTTAACCCAGTCGGATATCAAGCAGATCCTTCTTAAGAGCAGATTTAACATAGGCTTCGTATCCTACCTTGATAGGGCAACCCTAGGCAAGTCTCATTTTAAACCAGATAAGTATCAGAACGTCAATTTTGACGATCTTATCACATACTTGATGGCTGTATACAACCGTGTGGTGCGAGAAGATATCATCGAACCAGTCGTAAGTAAGATGGATGAGGTTTTGAGTGAGTTTGCTAGCAAGACCGCGCCTCTAGTCGATATAGAGCGTTTAAAAGAGGCTTTGGAGCTGAGAGAGAAGGAAGATGAAGACGCTGAATAAGGATGAGGCACAAAAGCTTCTATCCACCGCAGGGCTTCTACTCATCGACGCTCTCGTGGTGCACGAAGTTATAGCCGCTTCACATCCTAAGGTTCCGACACTCTCTAAGTTGCTGATGTCGCAAAATCTGAAGAAAGATTTAGAAGCAGCTTGGCAGTATGTGATTCGCAATATAGATTATGAGCCTGTCCTAGATGCTGCGTTGAGAATTCTTTCTAATATCCCAGCAAACCCCGTTTTGGATGAGCAGCTCAGATCTCTCGTTGATTTGGCGTATGATATAGCCTCCTCGAGAGTTCTGCTTAGGCACGATCTGTTCGGTAGGATCTATCACACTTTACTGCTCGGTAGGCTTGTGAAGTATTATGCGACATATTATACTTCGATACCTGCTGCTCGTCTTTTAGCTAGACTTTTGGTGAATCTGCCGTCTGGGTTGGATGTTAGGAAGGTTCCTCCAACTTATGGTGGTGAGCCTCTTAGGGTTGTGGATTTTGCTTGCGGCTCTGGGACGCTGCTTTCAGCCATCTATAAGGAGCTGGATGTAAAGCATAGGGTTGAGAGTAAGGAGGTGAGGGTAGATGATCTACACAAGTATCTTATGGAAGAGGGGATATGGGGGTTTGACGTCTTACACCACGCTGTTCATCTCGCTGCGACCGTGCTCTCTCTACACAACCCCATACCGGTAAACACATCAAAGCTCTATGCGCTACGCTTAGGTGAGGGGCGCTTTCTAGGCAGCATAAACTTCCTCTCTTCACCAAGCCTTGACCGAGAGATGGTGCTGACGGGCGAGATCAAAGGAGGGGGGTGAGGGCATCAGTTTAGCGAAAAAGGAGTCTAAGGCGATAACGCTTCCAAACTTCCATATCTGCATAATGAACCCTCCCTTCACTAGGAGTGTTGGGGGTAATCTTCTGTTCGGCTCTCTACCGAAAGAGGAGAGAGCTAGGCTGCAGAAAGCGCTCAGCCAGATACTTAAAGAGAATGATCTGACTGGCATAGGGCAAGCTGGTCTCGGAGCAGTCTTCGTCTGTTTAGCGGATAGGTATTTGGTTGAAGGCGGTAGGTTAGGGCTTGTGCTACCTAGAGCCGTTCTCTCTGGTGTTTCTTGGCAGAAGGTTAGGGATATGCTTCTTGAAAAGTATCAAGTCGAATA
>JAAOZN010000049.1 GCA_011605775.1 Nitrososphaerota archaeon
CTCTGGACGACGACCGCTATCAGAAGGTTAGTGGCTGGGTTGTTAAAAGTGTTCGCTCATATCTGAACAACAGTAGTTGCTGGGGGCTCTCGTACATCAAATGAGGGGAAGAACGACCTACCACTATCTATATATGAGCGAAAGTGTTAATTCATATAGTGGAAGGTTAAATTATGTGGTATTAGTATTAATCAATCAATTAGACGATGGCGGCGTGGAAGATGATTAGAAGGAGTGTGGTTAAACTTTCTGAAGACGTTTACTGGGTTGGGTCGAGAGACTGGAACCGCAGGGTTTTTGACGCTTTGATACCGCTTCCGAAAGGAACATCTTATAACGCCTATCTGGTAACAGGTGGGAAAGAGAATGTACTGATAGATACTGTGGGCCCCGGTTTTGAGGTTGAGTTGGAGGAGAAGGTTCGCAGCCTAATTGATCCAGAGACCCTCCTCTATATTATTATGAACCAGACCATGCAGGAGCCATTCCACACATGATGGGAATCGCTCCTAAAGCCAAGCTAATAACATCAAGAAGAGGTGCAAGAATGGCTCAAGTGTTTTATCTTGTTCCCGAAGATAGAATGAGGGTGGTTAGTGACCAAGAAACTTTAAGCGTATGTGGGAGAACCTTCCGCTTTATTGAGGCGCCGATGCTTCATTGGCCAGAGACCATGTTTACATACTTGGAGGAAGACAAAATCCTCTTCCCGTGCGACTTTTTCGGATCTCACTTAGCGGGTGGGGTTTATGATGATGAGGTTGAAGATTTGATGGTTCACGCTCAGAGGTATTGGGGTGAGATAATGATGCCCTATCGAGGCATGGCTGTTAAGGCTTTGGAGAAGCTGCAGAGTTTAGATATTAGGATGATAGCGCCTAGCCATGGTCCAATATTCAGGAACCCTGAGCGCATCCTACAAGCATATAGGAGGTGGGCTGGTGGGGAGACTAAGTGTAAGGCTGCAGTAGTGTATGTGGAATAGTACGGAGAAGATGGTTCAGCAGATGGTCGAAACGCTGGCATCAGAGGGTATTGAGGTAGCGTTACATAATTTGGCTGTAGCCGACACAGGCGATTTAGCGAAAGACCTCGTAGACTCAAGAGCCCTCGTTCTAGGTGCCCCAGCGGTTCTAGGTGGAGCCCACCCCTTAGCCGTTTACGCAGCATACCTTGTTAAAGCTCTACGACCGCCTACGAAGTTTGTGGTTATTTTAAGCTCTTATGGTTGGGGAGGTGGTGCGGTAAAACAGATTCAAGAGGTTTTGGGGCATCTTGAAGTCGAAGTGGTTGGCGCATTGGAGGTAAACGGTCCACCAACAGATGATAATATGAGGTAGATTATGGAAATCGGCAGATCGTTGGCAAAGAAGATCAATGAAGCCTGATGCCGGTTTATTTTGAGAGGTATCTCCAAGAGAGGATTATCCCTATTGTGGATAGGGTTGCTGCGAAGGCTGCTAGGTATGTGAATCCGAAGCCTATGTCAGCCATCCCAGGGGAGGCTAGTAGTAGCTGTCTGCATATGTCTGCTGCGTAGCTTACTGGGTTTATCTTCGCCACGGTTTGGAGCCATTCTGGCATATAGGTTACTGGGAACATAGCGTTGCTCGCGAAGAGTAGGGGTAGGTTTAGGAGGTTCATTATCGCCATCTGTGCCTCCCAGCTCGTCGATCTTATGGCTAGTGTGACGAATAGTGAAGCGAATCCTATTATGAGTAGGAGGAGTGCTGCGAACGACCCTAGTAGCCCAGCTGGGGTTATGTGTGAAGCATCCATTCCTAGAAGTATGGCTAGTAGAAGTACGATAGCGGCTTGAGCGAGAGCGCGCACAACTGTTGAGAGGACTTTAGCCATAGGTATGACCCCTCGTGCTACAGGTGTGCTGAGGACCTTATCGAGGAACCCTAGCCTCCTATCCCAGACTATAGACATGCCGCTGAACATCGCTGTGAAGAGCGAGATGAATGAGAGCATGCCTACCGCTAGGTATGAGAAGTAGTCTTGGGTGCCGAAGGTCTGGAACATTATCTGCTTACCGATCTGGTTAATGACCTCTTTAGGTATGTTTAAGCCCGGTATGTTGAATGAGCCTCCTGTGAAGATTGCTGTTAGGTTCATGGCTTTTCCGAAGAGCGCAAGCCACATAAAGGGTTGAATCAGCGACATAATGAAGATGAAGGGCACCTTATACCATTTCTTGAGGTCTCTGTTCGTCAGAGCCCACAGCCCGTGGAGGGGGCTTGTGTCAATCTTCGCCGCATCCAGCTTACTCAACTCCTTTTTCACCTCCTCGCTCTATGCAGAGTCCTTCTAAGAGACCTGATCTCCTCCTCACTTGCTTGCTCCTCCCTTAGTGAGCGGCCTGTGTATTCGAGGTACACTTCATCTAGGGTTGGTTTGATCATGGAGAGTTTGGAGATGGCTACACCCCTACTTCTAATCGCATCTATGATCGCTGGGGCTACTTCCTCGCCTCTCTCAACCTTGATGCGGTAGAGTCTGTCTACCTTCTTAACCTCCTTCACGCCTCCGATCTCCGTGATTATGGGTGTTAGATCGAGTTTCTCCCCATCCACACCGATCTCTACGATGTCCCCACCTAAACCAGCCTTCAGCTCGCTTGGGGCTCCGACCTTAAGGATTCTGCCGTGGTCGATTATGGCTATTCTGTCACACATGGCATCAGCCTCCTCCAAATAGTGTGTAGTCATGAAGATGGTCATATCATACTCCTCCTTTAGCCTCCTAATGTAGTTCCAGACCGCTACTCTTGTCTGCACATCTAAGCCTAGTGTGGGTTCGTCGAGGAAGAGTAGGGTAGGTCTGCTTATCAAGCCGCAGGCGAGCTCCAGCCTCCTCCTCATTCCACCTGAGTAGGTCTCCACCTTCCGCTTAGCAGCATCCTTCAGCTCAACCAGCTCAAGAAGCTCCCAAGCTCTCTGCTTAGCCACGCTGCCTGGTATGCCGTAGAGCGATGCGCAGAGCAGTATATTCTCCAATCCAGTAAGGTCTTCGTCAGCGGTATACTCTTGATGCACAACGCCGATAGAGCGCCTAACCTCAGCCGCCTCCCTAACTATATCGTACCCACACACCTTAGCGGTGCCAGATGTTGGCTTCAGCACAGTTGTGAGCATATTGATCATAGTGCTCTTCCCAGCACCATTCGGGCCGAGTAGCCCGAAGATCTCGCCTTGCTCGATCTCAAGATCTACATTATCCACCGCCTTTACTCTTTTATTAAATATCTTTGTGAGCCCGCGTGCTTCAACGATCTTCTCAGGCAACGCTCTCAACCTCCTCCTTCTCCTCCTCTATCTGCTTTATCCTCTGCCTAACCCAACTCAACTCATCAACCAGATTACTCTCATACTCTTCTAGAATTCTTCTAAGACTCTCCTTACTCAGCTTCCCCCAGCTATCCTCTATTACCGCGTGCAGCAAGTTCAGGTGGAGTTTAGAGCCCTCTATCACAAACTTAGGTATGTCCTCTAGATCAAGTATGCCCAAGAGAAGACCTCTGGACGCTGCTAGGCGATGACTCGCGTTCAGAAAATGCGCCTTAGCATCCTTCAAAAAGTTTAGCCCCTTTGATGTTATAGTGTAGAGCCTCCTCAACCTCCTACCCACCTTAACCTCTTTAACATCGATAAGACCCTTATCAAGCATCCTCTTAAAGAGAGGGTAGAGCGAACCTGGGCTAGGTCTCCATAAACCCTGAGTCTTACGCTCTATATCGCTAAGAAGCTCATAGCCGTAAGCAGGTTTAGAAGCCAACTTATGCAATATGTAGTGTATAAGCAGCCCTGTGGGCACACCTCGCCTACCAGCACACAGCGCCTCGTCTTTGGATCCCACAGCCTTCAACGCGCTTCTCCTAAGCTTTAGGGTTGGTTTTAGAGTAGATAAATATATCGGATACGATATATGCGAAGGTTATAGATCTTTCTTAGAAAACAAAGCGAC
>JAAOZN010000050.1 GCA_011605775.1 Nitrososphaerota archaeon
ACCTTCGAGGTTAACAGGATAATTATTGCGCTTATATCAATTCTCATTAACGTCTTCCTCTACCTCTTCCTACGCTATACCAAAGTAGGTCTAGCTATGAGGGCTACTGTCGACCAACCCGAAGGCGCCCAGATTGTTGGAATAAATATCTACACGATCTTTGCCATTTCATTCGGCATAGGCGTCCTACTCGGGGGTTGGTCTGGTATTTTAATAAGCATCTTGTACTCGGCAATAAATCCGTTTATGGGTGTCCCTTACACGCTAATTGCTTTAGTTCTCGTGGTCTTAGCAGGTGTAGGTAGCTTTAAGGGCAATATCGTTGGGGGCTTTATACTAGGATATCTCGCATATTTCACGATGAGGGTAATTCACTCTGCTTTAACTCTCGTCGTCATCTACGCTATTTTAATATTAATACTTCTAGTCAGGCCTAGAGGCCTTTTTGTGAGGTGATGACGTTTGAATAGCGGTAACTCATTGAAATACTATATCCTCATAGGCGTTTTTGCGGTTCTTTCGTGCGCCCCATTCTTTGTATCACCCTACTATTTGGCGATGTTGACGAGTATTTTATGTTGGATCGGATTATCGGTGAGCTGGTACTTCTTTAGCGGTCTCACAAAATATGTATCATTAGGCTCTGCGACCTTTTTTGGAATAGGCGTATACATTACAGCGGTGTTCGGTAGATCTTTACCATTCCCCCTTGTCCTACTTTTAGTTGGTGTAATCGTCTTCCTGTTCGCGTCTGGAATTGGTCTAGTAACTCTAAGGTTGCGTGGGATTTTCTTCGCTATATTTACTTACGGTCTCGCTGAGCTTCTAAACAACATCATATTGTTCTGGGAGATGAAGGTTACTGGGACACGTGGTAGGTTTATCATTACTATGGATGTGTATTACCCAATTCTGTTAATCACGTTTGTAGCGCTTATAACCGTACTACTTTTAATGAGAAGTAATATAGGTCTCGCCCTAAGGATGATTGGAGATTGCGAGGAGGCTGCTATTCATTTCGGCGTGAATACTACTAAGTATAAGATATTGGGTTTCGCCATTAGCAGCTTGTTTATGGGTTTATTAGGTGCAGCTTTTGCACCTAGGTGGGGGTACATAGACTCCGGCATCGCTTTTAATTCACTATACTCCTTTATGCCGGCGATCATGACCCTGTTTGGTGGGGCGCAGATGTTCATTGGTCCTATAGTAGGTGCTGTAATCCTTTCAATTCTAGAGGAATATTTACTCACCACGTTCAAGGACTACTTTATGCTGATCCTTGGATCAATAATGATCGTAGTCATCCTTACTCTACCAGACGGTATAACCGGTAAGCTTCTCAAAAGAGGGGTTAAAGCCCCAAGAACGCCTCCCTAACGTAGCCATTCGTTAGAAGATCTGAGCTCTTTCCTTCTAAAGTCACCTTTCCCACCTCCATCACATAAGCTCTATCCGCCATCTTCAGAGCGTAGTAGATATTCTGCTCCGCCAATAAAATACTGATGCCACGTTCCCTAAGTTTCTCTAAGGTCTTAAAAACTTCAGCAGTCATCTTTGGCGATAAACCCTGTGAAGGCTCGTCTACCAGCAGCAGTTCAGGATTTGACATTAGGCTCCGCGCTATAGCTAACATCCTCTGCTCTCCACCGCTTAAGGTGCTAGCTAGCTGGTTCTCCCTTTCCTTCAATATCGGAAATACTTGACAAACTGTCTCGAGCATCTCCTTTGTCCGACCCTTGGCCCTTGAACCGTATGCTCCTAGTAACAAGTTTTCGCGAACCGAGCAGTTAGCAAACAGTTTTCTGTCTTCGGGCACAAAAGCGACCCCAAGATCTACAATCCGATAAGGCGGTAACCCAGAGATGTTTTTACCTTGAAAATGTATGGTGCCAGAGACTGGTTTAAGCAGCCCAGCTATAGCGCTTAGAAGCGTGGTCTTCCCTGCGCCATTAGAACCGATCAAAGCCACTATTTCACCATTTTTAACGTCGATGGATGCATCCCAGATAACTTGTAGACGACCTCTCATCACGTTTAACTCTCTAACCTCTAACATACGCCTCACCTAGATAAGCTTCTATAACCGATGCATCCTTACTTACTTCATCTGGCTTTCCTTCAGCTATCTTCATTCCTTGGTTAAGTACGAGCACGCGATTTGATAGCTTCATGATTGCGCGCATGTTATGCTCAATTATGAAGATTGTAATACCATCTTCACGTAGATGCTGGATAATGTTGCTCGCTTGAATGGTCTCCTTAGGGTTCAAACCCGCCATCACCTCATCTAATAGCAAAAGTTTAGGCTTTGTAGCTAATGCCCTCGCAATTTCAAGGAGCCTCTGCTCATAGAGAGGTAACTCTGAAGCTAGAACCAACCTCTTATTTGTCAGCGAGAACCTATCAAGTATCTGGTCGATTTCAGATCGGACGTTAGACGAGTTCTTAGATTTACTGCGTCCAAAAATCGAAGCCGCAAGTAGATTTTCATACACGGTCATCTGTGAAAAAGGTTTTGGGGTCTGAAATGTTCTAGCAATACCCATTTTGCAAATTTCATAAGGTTTGAAACCAGTTATGTCCACACCGTCAAATCTAACAGTACCAGATGTAGGGGCGTATTCGCCCGTCACTACATTAAAGAGCGTCGTCTTGCCAGCCCCGTTAGGACCTATCAAACCAAGAATTTCACCATCGTACACACAAAAATCAACATCACGAAGAGCAAGAAGCCCTCCAAACCGCTTGCTTATCCTTATACCTTCCAACAACGCCACTGACCATCACCCCATAACATAAACAGAGATGCAGTAGATGATAGCTCGTGACAACCCGCCGCCCCCCTTGACAAGCGTTTGACTATCTGTCTCCGCAGCCTTATATACTTTGCACAGCAACGACATTTGTTAAAATGCTAAGAAGAAAAGCTCATTATGGTAAAAGCCGCACCTTTTTTCAAAAGATGTCTTATTTTTAGTGTTGCTTCTTAGACGCTGTCAAGACGAGGAGTTTTCTTCGCTCAGAAGTTTCGGTTATGAGCTATTATGCTCTAATATGAAAAATTTGAAGAAAGTTCTTACAAGTCCCAAAAGATATGTTCCTGGCATAAGATGTTGATTCAACTAAGTAGGAGCATCCATAGACCAGTCACCTGAGGCTTTCAGCACGAGAGCGTCTTTAGCCTTTAAGGAGCCCCATTTCTCTACAACCGAATGATTAACGACACCCTTACAGTTTTCAGGAGCGTTATATTAAAATATTTGGTTGGCTTAGCGTAAGGTATGAGCAGTTTTAGAGGAGGGTATGTTGGTAGGATCCTCCGTATAGATCTAACAAGAAAAAAGAGCGTAACTCAACCTCTACCACCTGAATTAGCCTACAACTACATAGGCGGCTACGGGATAGGCGGGAGAATCCTTTACGACGAAGTTCCACCGTGGGTCAGCGCCTTCGATGCAGAGAACCTCCTCATCTTCAGCACAGGCCCAGTCAATGGCACACCAACACCTGTTGCTGGTAGGCACACCGTGGTTGCTAAGTCGCCTTTAACCGGCTTCTTTGGGGACGCTAATGCAGGCGGCTTCTGGGGTGCTGAGCTTAAGGCAGCGGGCTATGATCTACTCATAATATCTGGTAGGGCAGAGAAACCAACATTCATATTCGTCAGAGACGGTGAGGTTAGATTCGGTGATGCTACACCTTACTGGGGCCTTGATGCCAGAGAATCTGAGAGGAGGCTAAAGAAGGATCTCGGCGACACTAAGATCCAAGTCTCTAATATAGGGCAGGCTGGCGAAAACCTCGTCAGATTCGCTGGCATATTAACAGACGAGGCGAATAGAATCGCCGCTAGATGCGGCTTGGGTGCTGTTATGGGTTCCAAGAAGTTAAAGGCCGTGGCTGTAAGAGGATCAGGTAAAGTCCCGGTAGCTAACGAAGAAGAATTCAGAAAAATAACACAAGAAGTTATAAAAAACGTGAGACAAGAGCAGAACATCCAAACGTTCTCTAAGGGAGGAACACCGATGCTCTTCGGACCGCTGTGGCAGCTAGGAGACACACCAGGCTTCAACTGGACAGCAAGACAACTCAATCCAGAGACGCTTTCTTGGCCCGGAGGCTACGAAACGATACTCTCTGGGAACAGAAGCTGCTACGTATGCCCAATAGGTTGTAGGAGAATATCGACCGTAAAAGAAGGCGCATACGCCTTTGAGCCTAACGTCGAGGGTCCAGAGTATGAGACGATAAGTATGCTTGGTTCAAACTGTGGTGTGACTGATGTGAAGGCGGTTGCTAAAGCTAACGATTTATGCAACCTCTATGGCTTGGACACAATATCAACAGGCGGCACGATAGCGTTCGCAATGGAATGCTTCGAGCGCGGCTTGATAACTAAGGAAGACACTGGAGGCTTAGAGCTTACCTTCGGCAACGCGGATGCTATGATTAAGATGATAGAGATGATAGCATCTAGGCAGGGCTTCGGAGACATACTTGCAGAGGGCTCAAGGAGGGCTGCTAGAATCATAGGCAGAGGTGCAGAAGAGTACGCAATACACGTAAAAGGTGTTGAAATAGCTGCGCACGACCCAAGAGTATTCCAAGGAGGAGGACCACACTACGCCTGCTGTATAACAGGAGGTAGGCACACCGAAGGAATAACCCTAGAATGTGAGCTTCTCGGTAGATCTAGAGAGGCTCTAGGTATACCTAAGCTCTCTACATCACCTGAGGGCAAGGGGCTTGCCGCTAAGGTCACAGAAGACTGGACCGCGTTCATCGCATCCGCAGGCTGGTGTATATTCGCAGACATCTTCGCAGCCTACTTACCAGAGGAAAACTTCGTTAAAGCGTTCAACGCGGTAACTGGCCTAAACCTAACACTAAAAGACGCGTTGTTAGCGGGTGAAAGAATATTCAATATTAGAAAGGCATTCAACGTAAAACACGGTGCGAGTAGAGCGGACGATAAGCTACCTAAGAGGCTTCTTGAGGAGAAGGGTAGGGCTGGAACCGTCGTAGACCTATCAAAGACACTCGAAGAATACTATGAATCTAGAGGCTGGGATAAGAATACTAGCAAACCAACGAAGGAAAAGCTCATACAACTCGGCTTACAAGATGTCGCAAAAGATCTGTGGGGTTAACTAACCCCTCCCTTATATAGAAAGAACTGTAAATGCCGACTACACAGCCATAGTATTGTGGCCAGAGCTCTGAAAGTTTACTCTCTCAAACAAACCGCTCAAGACTTTTGTGCCTGTTTCGCCTCGAGCTCCTTAACTTTAGCCTCTAAAACAGCAACCTGCTTAACCAGATCAAGCATCTTCCCCAACGAATCCACTTTTGTAGATAAAGTATCTTCGATTCTTTTTATGTCTGTGCGTAGGGCTGTGATTTCACCACTCATCTTCTCCTCAACCCTCTTAATGTCGGTGCGTAAAGATGTGATTTCGCTACTCATCTTCTCTTCGACTCTTTTGATGTCTGAGCGTATTGCTGCTATTTCGCTCCCCATCTTCTCCTCGATTCTTTTTATGTCTGTGCGTAGGGCTGTGATTTCACCACTCATCTTCTCCTCAACCCTCTTAACTTCTGCTGCAACCTCCTCCTTTACGATAGCTCTGAGTTCAGGGAGTAGTATTCTGGCAACCCAGCTTGGAACCTTTTCAGCAACCTTAGCCATACTACACTTAGACCTCCTCATCCTATTTATCTCTTTGCGGAAGAGGAGTTATTGTTGTGTGCGTGAGTGGTTTGGGTCAGCCATTCTACTAGAGTGATCTCGTTTGTGTTGCCTCGTTTAGTAACTCTAACCAGTCCTCGCTCGGAGAGGCGTGCTATTACTCTATGTGTCTTAAGCTTTGAAAGCTCGGCTTCCTTTGAAATATATTTTTGCAAATATCTTCCTCCGTGAGCCCTAAGTACTAGAATGACCTTCTGCTCCTCAGGTTTTAAGGTCTTCATCACCATTTCTACGGCGATTTCAGCGGCCTTAGCACTGTTATTCATCTGATACGTCTTTATTTCAGGCACGATGAGGAAGTAGAAGACCCCAACTACACTAGCTAAGGTTAATGAGAGGAATAGGAGGGAAGCCAAGGGGAAGAAGAACGGTATGTGGTTCGGTGGTCCCTGTGTTAAAGTGAGTATGATTACGTCGATAGGGGATGCTTCTGGTGTGCTTGCTAAGAGGAGTAGAAGGATAGATAGTGCGAGCGCTCCTGATGCTGTTACTAATGTTATAAGCAGAACCTTGAGCCTCTCCAACCCTATACCCTTACACTGCTCTCTCACTTAAAGGTATCAGAACGGTTTCAGCAAAACGATTTACCCACTTGGTTTGTAGGGTAGTTTGGTGGATAAGGTTGGGCACACCGCCATCAGCCAGCAGCTACCCGACTACAGCCTACATACTATCTTTGATAGCCGGTATCTTAATCATTGTCAGCGGCTCTTTTACAGCCTTCTTCACATATACTTGGCTAGCAAGGTGGGAGGCTCCATCTATCTCAAGAATACCTGGTAGCGTGGTGCCTCATTGGGATTATTGGGCAGTGAACCCGCTTACTTTTGCACGAATGATATTTATCACCATAGCCGCATTGAGCCTCGTCTCAGGTGTAGTAATCCTTGTTTCAGCTCTGCTACTTAGAAGTAGACCTAAAGAGCACACGACCTGGGGCGCACTTATACTGATCTTCTCAATTCTGAGCTTCTTCGGCATGGGTGGCTTCCTTATAGGTGCGCTGCTCGGCATTATAGGTGGAGCGTTAGCTATAAGCTGGCAACCGACTTAAGGTGATGGGTATGCGTAAACTGGTTGTAGCATTAGGGTTTGTTTTGGTCGCAGCCTCTCTAGCCACTCTTATGGTTTATGATCGGGAACTGAACATAGTTCTTTTCGGTCTAACGCAGACATCTCAATTCACACCAGCAGCTATAAGCCAGGCTCGCTCATCTCTAACCCAACCTCTGCAGATGGCCCAAGTCATACAGATAAGCACCTACATCAAACTGAGTGCCTACCTAATCGGCATATTAGGTCTAATATTAATAGCAGTAGGTATACTGCTGGAGCCTAAAGAGAAGCTTCTTACTGAGGCAAGCAAGCCTCCTACTGAAAGTGAATCATCAAAAGAGAATATACGTGTGAGTAACGCGGCTCTACTACAATCCTTAACCCAACCACTCCCCCCATCTAATGTTGCGAGAGCTGAGGGTGGGAGGAATGTTATTATCCGCCTTGATTCGGTTACCAAAGTGTATTCAGGGGATGGTGTTGAAACACCAGCGCTTCGAGGTGTTTCACTTGGGATCGTTGAAGGAGAGTTTGTAGCCATAGTCGGTCCATCTGGTAGTGGGAAGTCTACGCTATTGCATATCATAGGCGGCTTAGACAAACCTACTTCAGGCAAGGTCTATATTGATGGCGTAGATATATCGAAGTTGTCTGATAAGGATCTAGCTGAGCTGAGAAACAAGAAGATCGGCTTCGTCTTCCAAGCTTTCAACTTGATAAGTAGAATGGATGCGTTGAATAACGTTTCTTTCCCTTTAGGCGCTAGAGGCACACCTCCTAAGATACGGAAGCATCTAGCTTTACGGGCTCTTCAGTTAGTTGGGTTAGGCAAAGAAGCTTATCGCAAACCCTCGAGGCTCAGCGGCGGGGAGCAGCAGCGTGTAGCAGTAGCTAGGGCGCTCGTAACCGAAGCGCCCATATTACTGTGTGATGAGCCAACAGGGAACCTTGATACAAAGAACACACAAGCGATCACAGAGTTGTTATATAAGCTGAATAAGGAGCACGGCAAGACCGTCGTTGTGATCACACATAATATGGAGGTGGCGAAAGCAGCCGATAGGATACTTTTCATCAGAGACGGGAGGATAGAGAGGGAGGAGCGGTTGAGAGGTGTGTAAGCTTGGGTAAACAAACCTCTGCCACAGCGCTAGGGGCTATTATTATCGCTATGCTGCTGATAACCTTAGTAGCCTCTACGCCGCCTGCAGCCGCAGACTCCACATTTATTGTAGTAAGATCTGTTTGGGGTACAACAACCAGTCCCACAGTAGTCTATCCAGGAGACCAAGGCGTGAAGCTAACTGTTGTTGTGCAGAACACCGGTCCATCTAGCTGCTCCGCTCTCACACCGATTATTTCACCTTTAGGACCACCTTTCCGTAGCGAAGATGGTTCTTACGATCAAGCTGTAGGGACATCTTCGAAGACGTCACTCACAGTCGGGGATACTGCCGTCTTTGAGTTCACATTAAACATAGACTCAAACGCATTGCCAGGAACCTATCTGAGGAATCTAATAATTAACTACCGTGTAAGCGGGATAGAATATTCGACGACATTAAGCATCAAGCTACCAATCTCGCAGCTACCCACATTCAACGTGCTACAGATCGTTTGGGGCACGCTTAACTCACCAACACCAGCTGAGCCAGGAGAAAAGGGCGCTACTTTAAGCATCTCTATTCAGAACCCTGCGCCGCATCCAATTTACGCTCTGATCGGCACACTCTACCTCTCGTATCCGTTCAGCAGCCCAACAGGAGATAAAACGATAACAAGCAGCATAGCACCCACACTCGCATCAGGCGCAACAACCACGGCTATGTTTACGCTAGATGTTGATAAAAGCGCATCCATAGGCACCTACCAACTCACACTAAAGCTCACATATCTAGACCACTGGTATACTCAGCTCACACAGAACCTAACCTTACAGGTTTATCTGCCGGGTAAAAGTGAGATCATAATAACTAACGTCAGCGGCATGCTGACTTTGGGAGAGGAGAACACAATTACGTTTGAGTTAAAGAATGTCGGCTCAGCACCAGCCTACAAACTCTCAGTATCGATATCAACAGCAAGCGGCATAATCATAGACCCATCTAAATCTACACAATACTTCCAAGATCTTCCTCCGAACAGCAGCATCGAGTTTAAGGTCAATGCAACAGCGCCTCGAAACCTAACCCCAAGCTTCTACCCAGCACAGATCGAAGTATCATATCTAAGCATATATGGTAATCTAGTTTCAAAGAGGTTTAGTGTAAGCATAGAAGTGAAAGCCCCTGTAAACCAGCTACAGATACTTAAAGCATTCTGGGGTACGATAAGTAACCCTTCACCCGCTGCGCCAGGCGATAAGGCAGCTACTTTAACGCTACTCATACGTAACACTCAAACATACACCATCTCAGCAATCAACGCAACACTTCACCTAACCAAACCGTACACTAATATCACAGGCGGGGATCTCATAAAAGCTTACAGCGACTCGGTTGTTACGCCAGGAAGCAGCTTTACGCTGCAATTCCTCTTAAATATAGATGAAGAAGCGTCGGTAGGCTACTACACTCTTAACCTCTCCTTAACATACGTAGACTCTTGGTCTACTAAGCAGTATCAGATCATACCAGTAAATGTGCGCTTAGAAGGCAGGAGCCAAATTACGGTAACACCAGTCGCCACAACCCTATACTTGGGTTCAGAAGGTATCATAACATTAAAGATATCTAATATAGGCTCAGCTTCAGCCTACTTCCTCACAGCGTCGTTGAAGCTCCCAAGTGGCACTCTGATCACGCTGGATCCAAATGATGTAGAGCAACGCTTTGGGGAGATCAAACCAGGAGACTCCGTTATATTTCAAGTTAAAGCTTCAACCCTCTCTGATGCCACTGTAGGCGCCTATCAGGCTACTCTTAACCTATCTTTCAAAGACAGCTACGGCTCCTCTACGTCTGAAAGTAAGATGGTGTTGCTGAATGTAGAGGCGAAGCCAGCATCCATACAAGTTAGAGAAGTGGTTTGGGGTACGCCTACCTCACCAACCCAGGTTGGACCAGGGGATAAGGGTGTTACGCTAAGCTTGACGATTCAGAATACTGAACCGTACGTAATATCTGGGCTAGTTGGTTACCTAACCCTCCCAAAGCAGTTTACGAACACAACAGGTGGGCAAGTGGCTTCAGCATACTACCAGAGCCCCATATCGCCAAGCCAGTTTGCTACACTCAAGTTCACACTTAACATCGGAGAGGATGCAGCGTTAGGTGCATACAGTCTCATATTCACACCATACTATGTTGAAAAAGGCTCTCTTAAGCAAGGGGAGAATGTAACTCTGAGAGTCCTTTTAACAGGGAGAGCTGACCTAACTCTTAGAGTAGAAGGCGATAGGCTTGTAGCTGGTGCTGTAAACAGGGTTCTGTTGTTTATTAAGAACGGTGGCTCTGCTTCGGCAACCGACCTCCAGATCAGCTTAACTCCACCATCTACCCTGCGTGTTGAGGGTGAAAGTTCTTGGCATATAGGTGAGCTTAGAGCGGGTGATGAGCGTCTTCTACCGATCCAACTTTATGTTTCGCCTAACGTGGCTGCGGGTTCGATGCTGGATTTGGTAGTTAGCCTCAGCTATAAAGTTTCAGATGTGGCTGTGTTGGAGACGAAGAGCATCCGTCTACTTATTTCACCATCCTCATCGGGTCTCCTTAGTGTCATACCTAAGACCGCATACCTTGTAGATGGTGCTGTGAATAGTGTCGAGGTGCTGGTCACAAATACTCTAGATAGATCTATAGCCAACATCACGGCTCTACTATCCTCAAACTCTGTTTCCGTGCTTTCTGATAGATTTGAGCGTAGAGAAGCGCTTCAGCCGCAGCAGAGCGTCCCCTTAGATTTTAGTGTTCGTGTACCTAAGAATATTCAAGAGACAAGTGTTCAGATGCAGCTATCACTTTCATACTTAGATGAGCGCTTCGAAGCCCGTAGTGAGGTGTATACGCTAACCCTCCCAGTAAAAGAGTACTCATCTCCACTTCTTATCACATCAGATTCATCTAGTTTAATCGCGGGGTCTGTGAACACACCGTCGATCTCCATTAGTAACGTTGGGTCACAAGATTTGTCTTCTGTTGAGGTTAACCTCTCTTCCTCTTTAGGTATCTTATCCATTATGGCTGGTAGTGAGAGGTGGTTCTTCCAAGCGATACCTTCTGGAGGTAGTGTGGTGGTGAAGCCCAAGGTCTTTGCCTCACTCACCTCGACAGACTCGTTGCAGAGCTTAACATTAACCTTAAGCTACTTTGACCACTTGGGTAACTGGCGTAAGGAGAGCCGAAGCCTAATCTTCTTAGTGCAAGGCTTGATCAAAATATCCTTCCAAAGCGTTCAAGCCTCACCTTCAACGATTCAAGCTGGAGGAAACTTCACCGTGACTGGCAATCTGATCAATAAGGGTAGCAGAGAAGCATATTACGCTACGGTCTCCATCAAACCCAACGCGAACTTCCAATCGGGCAGCCAGTATATAGGCGACATCACGGTAAACACACCCATACCCTTCAGCCTAACCGTATCGTCGAGCAGAGCGATCAGAAACGGCACCTATCCTCTGACTTTAGTTGTAGATTATGAGGACAGCTATGGAGTTAAGCACTCGGAAGAATATACTCTACAGATCACCATCACATCCAGAAGCGCAGCGCAAGCGGCTCAGCCTGCGGTAAGCCAGATTCAAGAATCTTTAAGCACGCTCAGATACATCTTCCTCGCAGCCTTGGCTGCGATATTAGCCGGAGGTGCTTTCACGATAGTTAAGGTGTATAGAAGGCGGAGGCTGAGTTATGCTCATACGTGACATCTTCACATTCGCGTTTGACGCTCTTAAAGAGAGGAAGCTCAGAGCAGCCTTAACGATCATCGGCGTAGCCATAGGCCCGGCAGCTATCGTGGCCCTTATAGGCGCTACTGAAGGCTTCAGCCAAAGCATATCGGCGCAGTTTGATAAGATGGGTGTGACAACGATCAGCGTGATGCCAGTAGGAAGGGGGGTAACTTTAACAGCAACAGATGTCGAAACTCTTCAGAAGATAGAGGGCGTCAAGTATGTCATCCCTTACTATCTTGTACGAGCGACTCTAAGGTATGGAGGAACAACAACATCAGCATACGTAGCAGCTCTAGATTTGACTAAGCTAGATCTGCTCTTCTCAGATATAAAGGTGGTCAGCGGCTCTATGCCGACCAGCTCAGAGATCACTTCAGCCCTAATAGGTTTCAGACTTGCGAACCCAGCTAACCCCGAAACCCCGCCAATTCAATTATATCAAGTCGTCGCAGCCTCACTCCAAAGTGGCACCGCAAGGTCTTTTCTTGTGAAAGGTGTGCTATCAGAGTTTGGGGTGGGATTATTCATAAGCCCAGATGATACACTATTTATCCCGCTTGAGAGCGGTAGGCTTCTCACTGGCACAACTCATTACACAGGGGTCTTCGTTATAGCTTCTAGCAGAGAGGTTGTAAACGAGGTGACGAACTCTATTTCAAATATTTACGGGAACAAAGTTAGAATACAAGCTGTCTCATTTATCCTTTCAACGATACAAAGCATCACAAGTAGCGTATCCACTATACTGGCCTCTATAGCATCGATCTCCGTTATAGTGGCGTTTATGGGTATAATGACAAGCATGTTCGCATCAGTCTACGAGCGGACAAGAGAGATAGGTGTGGCCAAAGCGATGGGCTATACAAACACCGCCATCCTACTATTCTTCCTAGCCGAAGCCATACTTACCGGCTTCGTAGGAGGCACAATAGGGAGCGCAGCAGGCGTAGTCCTTTCGCACTTCTTACTCTCACTATTCAGCGGGGGGATAAGAGTTGGAGGAGGTCCTGGAGGCTTCGGCGGAGCTCCTCCTGGTGTAGCTGGGCAAGCTGCAAGCACAACCGTATCAGCTTCAACGCTGCAGATAACACCAGTAATCACGCCACAGCTCATACTTCTAGCCATCCTTTTGGCTACGGCAGTAGGTGCTTTAGCGGGGCTAGTGCCAGCTTGGAGGGCTTCGCGCCTCACACCAGTCGAAGCGCTGAGACACGAATAAGACCTTCTAGGTCATAAGATCTTTCTGATGTATGCTTTTACCGTGTGGTGTAGTGGTAGTGTATCTAAGGGCACCTCTATGAGTTCGCCGCGCTTACCCTCATTAAACCTTATTCTAATGGGCTCTAGGATCTCGTCTATCTTCTCCATCCTCTCCCTAACATATGTATCATCTTTACTTTCAGGCAGGCTTTCAAAGATCGTTGGTGCCACAAGCTTGGCTAGGCTCAGCATAGCGTAGCAGACATCCTGAATCTCCCACTGCGCATCTCTTGCACACCTTAGGCTGAAGATGTGGAGGTATTCTCTTGGGTTGGCTGTTACTACTATGTTGGTTGCTGCACCACCTATTCTTATGAACCTCGCGTCTTCAGAAGGTACCCCAAGCTTAAGGTAGCCCTCCTCAACCTGCCTAGCTATATCGACGACATCCTCAAAGCTCAGATTCAGTTTAGTGCCGCGTAGATCTACCTCAACCCTAGCATCCCCTATCTTAGGTGGCTTGACATACCCGAAGCTTCTCGTAACCTTAACATACCGCTGGCTCTGCTGTGAGAAAGAAGCAAGCCTATGCCTTACCAATTGGTGTGTGAGGGTTCTGCTAACTTCTTGAATATCGTAGGTTAGAGAGCCGTGCTCTAAGACATCTAGGTGCCCCATCTCCTTCGCCTTTCTTATGAAGTATCTTACCCTCTCGTCATCAAAGTAGGTCTTCTCCCCCTCTAAGATCACACCTGAGTCTGGGGTGTTTGAGTATAGCGAATATGCTGGGTGAGGTGAGTAGCAGGAGCGCATAGCAGCCGCACACACCCTCTCTAAATCGGGTGTGTAGGAGAAGAGTATCACTCTAGCCAAATCCTTTTGCGTCACAGCAACAAGCTATTAAAGGGTTAATGTCGTCTGCCCCAACCGTATTTGGTGGTGTCGTAGAGCGGAGGCTTCTTAACCACAGCTCTACATAACCTCCCCCTAATATCAACACCCAATTCGGTCTCAGGTTCAGCGTATATAGCGTCTACATAACCCATACCTATACCCTTCTTCAAAATGGGCGAGTAAGTCCCGCTTGTGACTACTCCAATCCTCTTTCCTTGGTAGATAAGGTTGTAGCCTCGTCTAGCTATCCCATCGCTTACAATGAAGCAGACCCTGACCTTGCTCACACCCATCCGCATCTGCTGCGCTATGGTTTCATAGCCGATGTAGCCAGTCTTCCCGCTCTTTACTAGCCACGTGAGCGCCGCTTCAATAGGTGTAGTTTCGTCATCTATATCTTGACCGTAGAGGCACAGACCAGCTTCAAGTCTAAGCGTGTCTCTAGCACCTAAGCCGCAAGGTTGTGCCCCGACCTTAATTATCTCCTTCCAGACCTTAAGGACTTTATCTGGCGCGTCAACGCTGCATTCCGGTAAGAGTATCTCAAACCCATCCTCTCCGGTGTAGCCAGTTCTAGAAATTACGGCTTGGTAGCCTGCGACTTCGGCTTGGGTGTGGCTGAAGCGTTGTAGATACTCAACTTTTAAAGCACTTATCTTCTCGATGGTGTCTGCCGCTCTAGGTCCTTGGACAGATATAAGAGCCGTGTTGTCTGAGATGTCATCTATCTGCACATCTAGCCCTCTGCTGTGTTTCAGTATCCAGTTCAAATCCTTCTCTCTATTCGCCGCGTTCCCAACCACAATATACTCTCCACCTTTGACCTTTAAGATGATGACGTCGTCAACAATACCACCGGATTCGTTGCAGAAGACGGTATATTTCGCTCTGCCCTCCTTTAGGCTAGATATATCACTTGGAACCATCCGCTCTAAGAGTGCTGTAGCGTCTCTGCCTCGAATAAGCAGCCTACCCATGTGAGAGACATCGAAGACGCCAACGCTCTCTCTTACAGCGAGGTGCTCGGATACTATGCTGCTGTAGTATAGAGGTAGATTGAAGCCGGCGAACTCAATCATCTTGGCGTGCTCAACGTGATAGGAGAATAGGTGTGTCCTCCTCAACACGCCTAGTATCTGGTTAAATAGCCATATACGTCTTCCTAAAGGCTGTTGAATCAAGTGAAATACATACCCATAAAGGTTCCTGTGAGGCGAGGTAGGTTCAACCTCTACCAGATCATAAGGGAAGCTGTTGAGGAGCAAGGTGCGGGGATCTTAGATGGAGACATCTTAGCGGTTTCAAGCAAGTTTATAGCGATGGCTGAAGGGCGAGTCGTCGACCTTGAATCGGTTAAAGCGAGTGCGGAGGCGGTTAAACTCTCTGCTGCAGCTCATATACCAAGCAGCCTAGCCGAGCTCATCCTAAGGGAGGCTGACAGAATTTACTCAACACTACCCGGCTTCGTCTTGACCATCAAGCACGGTATAGTGGTGCCAAATGCTGGTATAGATCGATCAAATGTAGAGCGTGGCTCAGCCATCCTCTACCCGAGAGACCCTGTTGCTGCTGCTGAAAAGCTTCGCCTACAGATACTTGTAGACCTAGGTAAGAGGGTTGGTGTGGTTGTTACAGATAGCAGACTTATGCCCACTAGAGTCGGCACAACAGGGATAGCGGTTGCTGCAGCTGGTTTCGAGGCTGTCAGCGATGAGCGAGGTAAGACGGACCTCTTTGGCAACATAATGAGGGTTACGAGGCGGGCTTTGGCTGACGATATAAGTGCTGGGGCGAATCTACTTATGGGTGAGACCAGCGAAAGCATACCTGTTGTGATCGTCAGAGGTAGCGGCTTGACTATAATAGACAGAGTGGTCGATGCAGAAGACCTTGCGATTAAGAGCGATGAATGCGTCTTCATAAGAGGCTTATCTCAGCAAGAAACAACAGTTTATATCTAACTACTAAAGCAAAAAGCTTTGATTACGGTTGGTTCTCGAAATAAGATGCGGATCTTGTGGCGCCTGCTTATATTCTGGCTTTGAGTTAAAATCTACTCGAGAACTCTTGAAGGCGAAGAACGGGGTATTTAAGTGTAGAAAATGCGGCGCACCACTCTCAGTAACAGACTTCACCCTAGAAATTTCAAAAGCCCATTAGACTACTATTAACTAAACTACACCCCTGGTGATAAAAAGACGCCCTACTCGTCTCAGAATGGTTCTGCTGTAAATATCGAAGTATGCTGGTGAGCGGAACGCTTAAAGCAGTAGCGACTAGAGAGCTGATTAAATGCTGTTCACATCCGTTGTGAGAAGAGCTAGGCTATATAACCCGATGAAGAACTTTGAGCTAGAGGAGCAGCAGATCGAATACAGGATAGACCCTTTGACTGGCGAAAGCACTCTCATAACCCCTGGTAGGGCTGAGTATGTGAAGAAGTACTTTGTCGAGGATGAAGAGGTGCTGCGGCGCTTCTTTGAGGAGAGTAGAGCCGGCTGCCCCTTCTGCGAGGAGAATCTTTGGTCAAAGGCTGCTCGCTTCCCTTCAGATCTTATCGAGGGGGGTGTGGTTAAGCTGGGTGATGTTGTGGCGTTTCCGAGCCTCTTCGCTCATGCTGAGTATAATGCTGTGATCGTGCTTAGTAAGCAGCACACCCTTAGGCTGGGTGAGTTCAACCGCTCTATTTTGAGCCAAGCCATCTCTGCAGCGAAGGTGATGCTGCGTCGAATATCTGAAGTCGACCCTGATGTCAAGTATGCTGCTTTTGTAATCAACTACCTCCCACCGGCAGGCTCTTCTGTTGCGCATCCACACGCCCAACTCCTAGCGTCAACCATACCCTTTAATCGCCTACAGCTGCTGATCTCAAAGAGCAGAAGGTACTTTGAGGAGCAAGGTAGATGCTACTGGCACTCACTCGTAGAAGTTGAAAGGGAGAGAGGTGAAAGATACCTAACCAGACTAGGCTCGGTCGAATGGTACCTACCCTACGCACCGCTGAGACAAAACGAGATCAGAGCAACGATCCCTTGGAAATCAAGCATAAACGATCTGAGCGAGGATGACATAGAGCACTTTGCAGAAGGCGTAGTGAGGGCGCTAAGATTCTACAGCAGCCAAGGTGTCGGTGCCTTCAACCTCTGCCTCTATTCAGCCAAAGGGGAAGATCCAAGATACTTTTGGGCTGGTTTAGAGATGGCGTCTAGACCCGGCCTTAAACCTATCTATCTAAACGATATCTGGAGTCTACCTCTACTCTTAAACTCTAGTGAAGTCTTTGAAACACCTGAAGCGCTCTGTAGGAGGGTAAAGCCCTTCTTCGAAGACCGTTAATCTTTTCTCTAACCACTTCCTTTAATCTACTTTATGTATCCAGAGGCGTTAGATGAGGAGTTAAGGAGGATAAATGGAGAGATTCTAACGCTGAGAGATATGGTTGAGCTAAGGCTTCGAGAGATGAACGAGGAGATCAAGATGCTGCACGCTAGAGTTAAGAGGCTAGAGGATGCGGCTGCTAAGATCATCGTCAAAGTGATAAGCCAACAGACAGGCTTGAGCGAAGAGGAAGTGAGGAAACTTATCTGCCTAAGCCTAGGGTTCGAAGATAAGAAAGATGTGTAAAGTAGGCTAAACAGAGATCAAGATGCCTTCTTGCCTTCCAGAGCCTCCTTGAGCTTATCTAACCCGTTTAGGGCGCATTCTATTATGAGTGCGCTTACGGATGGTATGTTTCTGGCTCTAAGTTCCTCTCTGTGTTCTTCGTAGAATCTGTTGAATAGCTCGAAGGTTTCTTCGTATATTGTTATGCCTTTTCTACCTTTGGCTGGCATGTTGCCCGCTTATGGATTAATACTGGATTAGATATATACCTTACTCTTTAATGGTTAATTGACCTACTGAAATAGGTCTAAAAGCAACCTTTAAATAGTAGGCTTACCTACCATCATGCGACGGTAAATGAGCGGTCAAATAGCGGTCATAAAAGAGAAGGTCAACAACCTACTTAGGCTATGGGAGAAAGGCATAATCAAAACAATATCTGTGCCCTCAACACCGGAAACACCGGAACCAGCGTTCGCAGTATTAGTCGAAATCTATAAGAAAGATGAAGACGCAAGAGCAGCAGTAGACTTCTACGCCCAAGCCATCGTAGGCTCAGGCTTCCACACATCTTGCGCAGAGGGGTATGAAGATGCTAAGAGGGCTGTAGACCTCTTTGCTGAAGAAGTTGATCTAGACAGCTATCTGCTAGAGGTCGCTAAGGAAATAGTGGCGTATGGAAACTCATTTACTGAGCTCATCACACCCCTAGATCTGAGAGACCTAAGAATCCTACCTATCGCCAGCGGCTGGCAGATCCATCGAAGCCGAGACGGTACTGTTTCGAAGATAGAGCAGCATAAACCACCCGCTAAGGTGGAGTTCAGACCAGAAGAGATTATACACTGGCGCTGGGGTTCGGTCAGCGCTGAATCTTTCGGCAGAGGAATTCTACATACACTTGCTGAAACCCTAACCTACACACTCAGATTTAGTGATGGCTCCTCTGTTACAAGAGTAGTCCCACCCCTCTACAAGATAAAGGCCATGGTTAGAGACGATCTCCGCAAGATTCTACACCACTACATACCACGCTCAGCCTGGGTCTTCACAGACGCGAGCGACGCTTGGATACAGGCTCAGGCTGCACTCATCGGAAAGCTCGATGCTGGTGAACGCATCGCAGTAAACAAGGATGTCAAGATCGTGGAGGAAACCTTGGATATTAGGGGGCGCATGGAGTTCATTATACAATACTTTGAAAACGCCTACCTAAAAGCCCTCCAGACACCTATCATAAAACTCTTCACCACACCAGGATACACAGAAGCTTCTGCTCGTGTAGTGCAGGAGCAGTTCGAGAGGGTTATACGCTCACTTCAGCGATACATAAAACGAGTGGTGGAAAAGAGGATCTTCAGACCAATCGTAGCCCAAGCTGGCTTTGATCCCGCCAAAGCCTCAGTGCGCCTCAACTGGGGGCAGATCGAGCCTCCTAAGATAGAATTTGAGCAAGTGCTGCGTGCTGGTGAGCTCGGCTTCCTTAGAGTCGATGAGGTCAGACGCCTGTTAACCAGTCTAGGCTTCCCGCTGACTGTGGAGGTGCAGCCTTAATGAGTGAAAACTACCTCAAGGTGGATGTTGAAAAAGGCTATGAAGACAGAACCAAAGACCATAAGCTGCTAGATCTTAATGAGAGGCTAGGCGTTAAAGCGCTCGCATGCAAAGATAAAGACTCACCACAGCTCAAAATAACCTCCTATCTATTCGACGTACACAAAGGTTGGACCGACAGTAAAGCAGCTAGGTGGGTCGAAGAGAGGAAGTGTAGCGGGCTCAAAGGCTTATTAAAGGAGTCATTTAGCTGGCTTCAAGCCTTAGAGCCTCCGAACAACTCCAGATATATCAAGATAGTAGCCCTAAACGCAGGCTCTACTCTGAACAGAAACCTCTACTTGGATGAGGAGCTTATGAGAGCAGCTAGAACACTCATAGGAAAACCAGTATGGTACGGTCCATCACACGACCCAGCCTCAAAGATCCAAGTAGGCGCCGTGGAATGGGCCGAATATGAAGATAGGCGTGTTGAATGCTTAGCTTCAGTCAACGAGGAAACATACAACCTCGTCAAAAACGGCGAAATCCTACACAGCAGCATGGAAGCAAACTACCTCTACAACGAAACCTCAAACAACTTACTCGAGCCTAAGGGGTTAATCTTCACAGGCATCCTACTATTACCAAAAGACGTCCAACCAGGGGACCCAAACACCTCAGTAACGGTGCTCGAAAAGCTGCAAGAAAACTTGCTAACCCAGACCCAAGGCCGTAAAGACCTTGGGGGGTTAAGCAAACCTACTCTAAAAGAGGGGGTGAGAGAGCAAGAAGAGTCATCGCCTCCTAACATATCCGGCAAACCCGGAGTAGCCGGATCAGCAGAGAAGAAGGATGCTGATAGCTGGGGTCAGCAGCTGAGCCAGATAGCAGAGCGCATCGAGAGGTTAGAGCGCATCCTTAGAGATAGCAAGAGTAGTGAGCAGCGGGGTAAGGGTATAGTAGCCTCACCCAGCGAGGCGCAGGACGGACCAACCTCCGGCATCCCGAGTCTCCGCGCCCTCCTAGGAGACTGATGTAGTTGGGTAAGGAGGAGAATCTGGTGAGGTGAAGTTACGGTTGGTGGATAAATGGCCTGGCGGTAGCGGCATCATACATGACTTCGGCGGCTCCGCTATAGCCTCAATATTTAAAGCAGCTTCACGCATATCAAAGAACCTCTTCGTCAAGTTAGCGGCAGACGGGCCTCCACCTCAAGTGCAGCAAGCCACTTCAGTAGATCACGGTGTGATAGGCGTCGCTCTTAGTGATGCTGAAGAAGGGAGCATGGTGCCTGTAGCGATAGCTGGTATTGTGAAGGTTGAGGCGGGAGGCACTATAGCTGCTGGAGAAGCTGTGTGCTCAGATGATAGCGGTAGGGCGGTAGCGTTACCAGATCAAGAAGTGGATGAAAGTGGGACAAACACCTACACCATCTACTATGCCAAGCGTGCTGGTATAGCGCTGCAGTCGGCGGTAGAAGGGGACCAGATACTGATCTTACTGAGGTGAGGTTACTTGGAGAAGGTCTCTTGGTTAAAAGGTAAAGACATCGATTCACCAGCTCTAAAAAGGTTGAATGAAACCCTCGGCGCAGACAAACCGATTATAAGAGGAGGTAGACTATGCACAGAGATGTTAAAGGATCTGCAGGAAAAGATGGGTGCACTAAGATTAAGCGAAACCGTACTCTCAAGCGACGTAGCCGTGACAGCCAGTGTGCTTGCGCAGGTCTGGGATGCTGCTATACCGAATCTAATAGGAAGGCAGCTCTGTGTCGTAGTCACCAAGGATGCGCCTACCATCAAAGTGCCTAAGGCTACAGCTGCAACGGTAGACTGGATTGCAGAGTCTGGTGAGTTACCTATAACTGAAGAACGCTACAGCTTCGTAACAATAACCGCTAGAAAGAGTGGTGGCAGAGCTGTGATAAGCAGAGATATGGTGGAAGACGCTGAGTGGGATGTAATAGATAGGCAGCTGGCTGAGCTGGGTAGAGCCCTAGCCAAATTTGAAAGCGGATACATAATATCAAAACTTGTCGAA
This sequence comes from Nitrososphaerota archaeon, assembly GCA_011605775.1. Lineage (NCBI taxonomy): Archaea > Thermoproteati > Nitrososphaerota > Nitrososphaerota archaeon. The sequence continues at coordinate 20,976 of JAAOZN010000050.1, forward strand.
GACGCCGGAAACCAAGCTGACGCTCAAACGAATGGGCAGCTTAAATTTAGCGACATAGCCTCAATGTGGAGCAGGATGGCCGCTAACGATAGAGAACCAGATGTATTAGCGGTCAACCCCTCTGAATACGCCGACCTTCTGAAGGACCCAGCAGTACAAAATCTCGTAGCCTTCTCTGCACAAGAGTTTAGACCAGGTAATCCAATAGCCTATCTACCCGGCTTGAAGATCTTGGTTTCTTCGCTGGTGCCTCAAGGGACTGCACTTATGGTTGCTACAAGGTTCGCTGGTGTGCTCTTTGTGCGGAGAGACTACACTATTGAAGAGGTTGATGATGCTATAAATGATCTCGTACACCTACCAGCAACCGCCAGATGGAACTACGCTACAATAGATCCTCTAGCCATTGGGAAGATAACCTCAGCCTAAAAAAGGGGTGTAGGACTACGCCCCCGACCAAGAGCAAGATAGGCCCTTTCAGCGTGGACAGCGATGTCGCAGAGGTGCTGGAGGAGATCTGGCGTAAGAGGGTTAAAGAAGCAAATGAAAAAGGCGAAAAGATCCCTTCCTTCAGCCAGATAGTGAACGAGGCACTGAAACAGTGGGTTCTTTGGAGCAGAGAAAAGAACCTTAGATAAGAGAGTGCGAATCAAACACACTCTCCACCACCTTCTTTTTGTGGTGTTTCGCCTCTAACACACAGCTCCTTTAAGCTCTACAAACCCAATTTTCGTTTAACTTTTATAGAGCATCCACCTAGCCAGCTTTGGTGAATGGTTTGGTTGAAGTAGTTATTACGAGTGCCGTTAGAACAGCTATAGGTAACTTCGGCGGTTCCTTAAAAGATGTGCCTCTAAGTCGGCTAGGTGCGATAGTGATTCACGAAGCCTTGAGGAGGGCTAATCTTAGACCAGTGGTAAGCGAGAGTACCCAAGCTTTGGCTCCAAGCGTCTTTCGAGGCGCTGGCTTAACAGATCTTGAGAAGCAGTATTATCAGTGGAGTGAAGACAGCATACCTGTCCAAATCGACGAAGTAATCATGGGGAACGTGCTCCAAGCCGGTCAAGGTCAGAACCCAGCGAGACAAGCCATGATCTATGCCGGCATACCTAAAGAAACACCAGCGTTCACTGTGAATAAGGTCTGCGGCTCTGGTTTAAAGTCGATCGCACTAGCGGCTCAGTCAATAATAGCTGGTGAAGCTGAGATAGTTGTAGCTGGGGGGTTTGAGAGCATGAGTAATGCCCCATACGCCCTACCTAAGGCTAGATGGGGGTATAGGATGGATGTGAACGCCTACGGTCAGATTCTGGATCTTATGGTCTACGATGGACTCTGGGAGATCTTTTACGGCTATCACATGGGCTACACTGCAGAGAATATCGCTGAAAAATATGGTATAACTAGAGAGGAGCAGGATAAGATAGGCTTTCTGAGCCACCAGAGAGCAAGGGCGGCTATAAAAGAAGGGTTATTTAAAGAAGAGATCGTACCGGTTGAAATACCCCAAAAGAAGGGTCCTCCGATCATATTCGACACAGACGAGCGCCCTATGGAGACAAGTTTGGAGAAGATGGCTGCGCTACCACCTGTCTTTAAGAAGGACGGTACGGTGACCGCTGGTAACGCCTCTGGAATAAACGATGCCGCCGCTGCTGTTGTGCTGATGAAGCGGGAGAAGGCAGAGGAACTGGGTCAGAAGATCCTAGGAGTTATACGATCTTACGCCTCAGGTGGTGTAGACCCAGCCTATATGGGTCTAGGACCAGTGCCTGCTGTCAAGAAGGCCTTGTTTAAAGCTGGGCTTGAAGTCAAAGATCTTGACGTGATAGAGTTGAATGAGGCTTTCGCAGCCCAAGCAATAGCTTGCATGAGAGAGCTCAACTTTGATCTTGAGAAGACTAACCCTCGTGGGAGCGGCATCGCCCTAGGTCATCCAATAGGCGCTACGGGAACTAGACAGGTGGTCACCATACTGCATGAGATGAAGAGAAGGGGCTTAAGGCGTGGTCTGGTTACTATGTGCATAGGCGGCGGTCAAGGGATGGCTATGGTAATCGAGAGACCATAAACATCTTTACCTACTTAACACATAGGGGTTGTGGTTGATATGTCTTTAGGCATTAAGAAGGTTGGTGTAGTTGGAGCAGGAGTTATGGGCGCTCAGATCGCTGAGATCATGGCGCTGAATGGTTTTGAGGTGAAGACGAGGCATAGAACAGAAGAATCAAAACAGCGAGCACTATCAGACATAAGAAAGATTCTAAGCGATCTACTTGAATACCATAAGACCAGAGCTGAGAGGGAGATAAAGAGAGCTGAGCAAACATTAGGTATACAGCTCTCAGAAGAACAGAAGGCTTTGGTTAGAGAGAAGCTGAAGCCTCAGTTCGACGAAGCAGCTGTAGAGCAGATCTACCAACGCATACACCCTACACTAAACTTAGAAGACTTCAATGACGTAGATTTAGTCATAGAATCTGTGGTAGAGGAGCTTGATGTTAAAAAAGAGGTGTTCAAGAAGCTTGATGAAGTCGCACCGCGCCACACGATATTAGCATCCAACACATCAACAATAATGATTAGCGAAATAGCTTCAGCAACAACGAGGCCAGATAAAGTTATAGGCATCCACTTCTTCAACCCACCTACACTTCTACCTCTGATAGAAGTGATCCCTGGATTAGAGACGAGTCAAGAAACGGTCGACGTGGTAATAAATTTCTGCAGATCCATAAAGAATCACAGATCGAATATGCAGCCCATCATCGTTAAAGATATACCGGGCTTTCTTGTGAACCGTGTGCTTCTGGCTATGCTTAACGAAGCCTTCGCTTTATATGAGGAGGGCGTGGCTTCTATGAAAGATATCGATCTGGCGATGAAGAGTGGTGCTGGTATGCCGATGGGCCCTTTTGAGCTGGCTGATCTGATAGGGATAGATGTGCTCTATCACATGGATCAGAGCATCAAAAGTATGCAAGGTGGCAACACGATGCCGAAGCCCGTCCACATACTTCGTAAGATGGTCGCTGCAGGCAGACTTGGCAGAAAGAGTAAGAGGGGCTTCTACGAATATCAGTAGTCAAGGCTTTGGTCTTTGATCCGGAAGGTAGGCGTAGTTCTGCACCTCGCTAAGAGCGGCAGACTCATAGTCAAGGCTAATCTTAGAGACATTGAAACCGGCACGATACTTTACGACGTGAAAGGGAAGAAGGTTGCGAAAGTAGCGGAAGTCTTTGGGCCGGTTAAAGAGCCATACCTCTCTTGTATTCCGCTGACCGATAGAGTTAAGAAGCTCGAGGGGCAAGAGGTGTACGTTCATCAAGCTGAGGGAGAGAAATGAGTAGCGGTTTAGACGAATCTTTAAGATGCAAGATTTGTGGTGGAAGGTTAATAGGTGATTTAGAGCGTGGTGAAGCTTTTTGCTCTGTCTGCGGCTCCGTCTTGGATGAGCGGCTTGTAGACTTGGGTCCTGAGTGGAAGGCTATAGATTATGAAGAGAAGGAGAAGAAGGTGAGAGTAGGTTCACCTATAACACCAAGGCTTCATGACTATGGGTTAGGTAGCGAAATTGAGCGTGTCCAAGATTATGGTCAGACAAATGAGTCGCTTAGAGTCTGGCAGAAGCGTCTAAGAACATCCACCTCAGCGGAGAGAAACCTAGTGCAAGCGTTGTCCAAGATTAATGATCTATGTGAAAGTTTAAAGATGCCTATAGTTGTTGCTGAAACCGCCTCACGCACATATCGGCAGCTACTAAAGAAGGGTGTAGTAAAGAGCAAGTGTATGGCGAAGGTGACAGCGGCCATAGTCTACTTCTCAGCAAAGGTTCATGGTGTTGAAAGAAGCGTTAAAGAGGTTTCCGAAGCAGCCGGAGTTGATATAAAGGCGGTGAATAAATACTATAGGTTAATCGCTTCAGAAGCTCCGGTAGAGCGCCCTCCCCTACCCACTGTTGAAAAACAGATAGCGAGGCTCGCAAATCTTATGAAGGTGAGTGCGAAGACCGAAAGGTTAGCGCTGCAAATCTATAAAGAAACGAAGGCTACAACGATCCAAGACGGTAAGTCGCCTAGCGGTTTAGCCGCCGCATACATCTATATCGCCTCTGTCATGAACAATGAAAACATACCTCAACGTGAAGTAGCAGCGGTCGCTGATATCACCGATGTTACAGTCAGGCACAGGTACAGAGAGATCCTCGAGAACTTCGTCATCAAGCAGACTCTTAAACCCTTGAAGGGCGCTGCTTAAGCGAGTTGTAAACACGCTTTGAAGAAGATCATCGATCTAAGAAGCGATACGGTAACCCTACCGACTGAAGAGATGCTTGAAGCCATCAGAAACGCTGCTTTAGGTGACGATGTATTTGGAGAAGACCCTACGGTCAACGAACTCGAAGCCTTAGCAGCTAAGAAGATGGGTAAAGAAGATGCTCTACTAGTTACAAGCGGCACACAGGGAAATCTGGTTTCTGTACTTTCCCATACGAAGCGAGGTGATGAAGTGATTCTGGAGGCTGATGCACACATCTATCATTATGAGCTCGGAGGGATATCTGCCATAGCGGGTGTTCTGCCGAGGCTCGTCAAAGGCGAGATGGGTGTACCAGCGCCTGAAGATGTCGAGGAAGCTATTCGCCCACCAGACCCCCACTTCCCTAAAACCACGCTCCTATGCTTAGAAAATACGCATAATTTAGCCGGAGGCACCTGCATAACCCCTTCACAGACCCGCAAGCTTTGTGACGTCGCTGCAAAACACGGGCTTAGGGTTCATCTTGATGGTGCACGCATATTTAACGCTGCGGTAGCGCTTGGTGTAGATGTTAAGGAGCTTGTTGCTCCTGTTGATTCGGTTATGTTCTGCCTTTCGAAGGGTCTTAGCGCACCCATAGGTTCACTCGTGGTAGGCTCT
>JAAOZN010000051.1 GCA_011605775.1 Nitrososphaerota archaeon
CGCTGCATACTATTAAATGTTGGCGCTATTAATTTTAATACTAGCATATAGAAAGAGCATAACAAACTTATAGGATAAATATTCCAAAAGCAATATAAGGGATTAGGATGTTGTAGAAGAATACTTTAAGAGGAACGTCTTTAGATGTGGAGGGGAATGGTTAATAGCTGTGTGGAGTACACTTTTGCCAGAGCAAGACTGTATGCTCTTCTCAGCAGAGTGTACTACACTGCTCCTGACCCAGCGTTCATAGAGTTTATCCTTCAGATGCCTTTTGACGAGTGTGATATCCCTCAGCCCACACGCGACGGTTTTAACTCTATTAGGTCTGTGATCTCATCTCTACCAAAAGATAGTGTTACCTTAAGACTAGCAAGCGAGTTCACAAGGCTCTTTAGGGGTATAAGGCAGGGTGATATCCCCCCACCTTATGAATCTGTCTACAGAGAAGGGGTTTGCTTTGGTAAGACCACTGAACAAGTTGTAAAGGAGTATACCGACTTCGGAGTAAAGCCAAAAGAGGCTAGCGAGCCCCCTGATCACATAAGCCTCGAGTTAGGGTTTATGTCCTATCTATGTATGAAGGAGGCGGATGCAAGGCGTGCTAATAGGCGTGATGAAGTATTAAAGGTCTTAAAGGGCGAACGCCGCTTCCTTGAAGAACACCTCCTGAGCTGGGTAGGTGACTTCTTTAAGAACGTGAGAGAGTCGGATAGAACCGGTTACTATCGCGCTTGGGTTGATTTAACGGAAGGCTGGCTGCTCTTCGACTTAAAGCAACTATCGAAGACGATAGACACCTTTGGATTCCGATGGTTCTTATTGGCGTCTTTCGCTATATTTGTAGTATATATTCTATAATCCGAAAAGTTAAGAGTTCTCCTCAAAGCCAGTGAACAAGGTCTTGTCGAAACTTACTAGACGAAGATTCGCTAAAATCCTAGTCGGTGTAGGTGCTTCAACAGCGCTAAGCGGTTTTCTGCTTCAAACGCATCTAGACCAACTATTTGAGAGTATAGAAGCACAGCCTACCCCTGTCCAGGAGTGGCGCGAGGAGTGGAAACCTACTGCTTGTTGGATAGGTAAGCAGGACTGTGGGATATTAGCGCGTGTTGTGGATGGAAGGGTGATCAAGCTTGAAGGTAATCCTCTACATCCGCGGAACCGAGGCACCTTATGCCCTAAAGGGCAGGCGCAGATCATGGCTCTATATGACCCCTACCGTGTGAAAGCCCCCCTAAAGAGGGTGAATGAGAAAGGTAAGCCAGGAGAGTGGGTTGAAATTTCTTGGGACGAAGCTTTAGCATTAGTTGGGGAGAGGATACAGGAGGTAAGGTCGAGAGATAAGAGGCTCCTTCTTTGGCTGAAGGGTAGGAGTAAGTCTACTGCCTTCTACGACAAAGCTTTTGTGTCCGCTTCAGGTGCAACTGCCCTACACCACGGAGCCTTCTGCTCAGACGCTGGGTATAGGGCAGCAGAGTATACGATAGGTTTTAATGGCGTTCTACACCCAGACTTCCGATACTGCAGATACCTTCTGAACTGGGGTTGGAACCTACTTAACGCGGGCGGAAATAAGCTCTGTTGGATCACCTTCAACCAACAGTTTCTAGAGGCTAGGAGCCGAGGGATGAAGGTAGTTACCCTCGACCCCAGAAAGGGCGGGGTAGGCCCACACACAGACGAGTGGATACCTATAAAACCGGGTACGGATCTGGCGTTCTTCTTAGCTCTCTCGAAGGTGCTTGTAGATGAAGGGTTTATCGACAGAGACTACCTTAAGGGGTACACAAACGCACCTTTTCTAGTTAAGGGGGATGGCTACTTTCTAAGGCTTGGAGGCAAAGAGCAGATCTGGGACCTTAATACAAACTCAGCCAAGCCTTTTGACGCTCAAGGGGTAGACCCAGCTTTAGAAGGCGAGTATGATGTTGAGGGGATCAGAGTTAAGCCCGCATTCCAATTATTCAAAGAGCACCTCGCCCAATATACGTCTGAGTGGGCTTCTGGCGTATGTGGTGTGCCTGCTGAGACCATAAGAAGGGTCGGTGAAGAACTTGGCCGAAACGCGATGATCGGTAGTAAGATAGTACTTGATGGTGTCGAGTTACCTTATCGCCCAGTTGGTATCGCTGCATACCACGTTACGCAGCAGGAACTCGGCTTCCAAGCGTGTAGGGCTGTCATCATCACATTTACGCTCCTAGGTGCGATTGAAGCTGTTGGAGGAGTCCGCTCTGACTTCGATAGAAAGATTCACGGAAACTTCTATGCGCTCGACAACATAGAGATCAGAGACCCACCATATAACATATACCTTAAAGATAGCAAATTCTTTCCGATAAACAGTAACAACACCGCGCTGATAGCGAAGATCACGCAGGACCCAGCAAAGTATGGGGTGAACTATGCGCCTGAGGTTCTAATAATTCACATGAGCAACCCAATCCTTGCATACGCTGATCAACCAACAGTTTGGAACTGGCTTAAGGGCTTCAAGTTTATTGTCGCCATAGATACGTGGCTAAGCGAAACAGCCGATCTGTTCGCCGATGTTGTGCTACCAGCCGCTACGCTTGAAAAGTATGAGGGGCCTCTGAGTGTAAATGATGGTTATATGGATGGGGTGGCGCTGAGACTCCCTCCGATAAAGCCGATTTTCAATACTCGAGGTGAAATTGATATCTACATCGATTTATGTGAAAGGGCTGGGATCCTGTATGGCGAAGGCGGGTATATCGATAGTTTGAATAAAGCGCTGGGTCTGAAGGATCCCTATAAGCTTGATGTGAACAGGAAGCCTACTTCACGTGAAATATTTGACAGATGGGCTAAATCTTTAGGCATAACAGAGGGCATAGAGTATTTTGAGCGTCAAGGGGTGTTTGTTAAACCCATCCCCATAAAAGATCTTTACGCAGCCGCTTGGAACCCGCCGTATGGTGGTATTAGACATAGGCTCTACGGTGAATCTCTTAAGAGGTACCAAGATGTTATGAGGGAGAAGGGTAGCCCACCAATATATTGGAGAGATTATACACCATTCCCCACCTGGAGAAGCCCAACTATGGAGAACTCCCCAGAGGAGTATGACCTCTACCTCGTAAGCTACAAGAAGATCACATACAAGCAGTCAAGGTCCACAATGATACCACTGCTTAAGGAGCGAGAACCCGAGCAGTACCTGCTTATGAACCCAGCGACAGCACGTAGTAAAGGTATTGTTGAGGGCGAGGAAGTCTGGGTTGAATCCCACAACGCTGTGACCGGCGAAACTAGGCGGGTGAAGGTTAAAGTCGCCTTTACAGAGGGGATAAGGCCTGACACAGTCGCCCTCTCGCACCACTACGGCGGCTGGTCACATCCTTGGGTAAAAGGTTCTGGACCTACACCGAACACACTCTTCTTCACAGGAGAAGGGTACGTTGGCTTAACAGCAGACCAGTCCTTCCACGTGAAGGTGAGAGTGTATAAGGGGTGAGGATTATGGTGAGGTACGCATATGTTGTCGATCTAACCCGCTGTATGGGTTGTGAGGCCTGTGTGATAGCGTGTAAGGTTGAGAATAATACTCCACAGGGGATAGATTGGATGTTCGTGTTTAGATTTGAGGAAGGAGAGTACCCGAATGTGAGGATTAGTTTTATGCCAAGACCTTGCATGCACTGTGATAACCCGCCTTGCGCGAAAGTATGTCCAGTCGGCGCTAGATTTAAACGAGAGGACGGTTTTGTGCTCACCGACTACGAAAGATGTATCGGATGCAGGTATTGCCAGGTAGCCTGCCCCTACGGTGTAAACTACTTTAACTGGAAGCTGCCCAGCAAGAACTATTATCTGCCCTGGGAAGGTCCTGCACCACCTTACAAGAACCCAGATCTAGAGAAGAAGTACGGAAAGGATAAGAGGCTAGTTGCAGGCGGAGGCCACCGTATAGGGGTGATAGAGAAGTGTACGTGGTGTGTCCACCGCGTCGAAAAAGTTGAAGCCAGCCTGTGTAGCGAACTGCCCAGTCCAAGCCCTTCTATTTGGCGATCTAGATGACCCAAATAGTGACGTCTCTAAAGCCCTATCTCAAAAACCCCACTTTAGGCTACTTGAGGATCGAGGAACATCGCCACGCGTCTTCTACCTAGGACCACTGCCCTACAGCGAAGAGAGCCACCGTAGTAAGAGGTGAACAGATTGGATAAGACGGATGAAAAGATTCTACGGCCACTCCTCTACACTAGCGTCAGATTCTACATATTCTTCGGCATCCTGCTAGCCCTTATACTCTTCGCGCTCTACGCTTGGTACATACAGCTAACGCAAGGACTCGCAGTAACTGGGCTAAATGACATAGGAAGAGGGCCTCCTTGGGGCCTCTACATAACTAACTTTATCTTCTTCGTGGGCTTAGCTCACGGTGGAATAGCGATCTCAGCAGCGGTCCGCTTAGCTGGGTTGAAGAGGTACAAGCCTATAGCTAGAGTAGCTGAACTGCTCACGCCTATCTGCCTAATAATAGCGATGTTTAGCATCGTGTTAGACGAGGGGAGACCAGACAGGCTCATCAACATCTTCCTCTACTACGCTGAGCGCATCGGTCAGAGCCCACTAGTCTGGGACATTACAGTAGTAATCATCTACTTTAGTTTCAGCACAACCTACCTGCTTCTCACACTACGCAGCGACCTCACCCTAATCAAGGAGAGACCGCTTAGGTGGAGATGGCTGTATAGGCTTCTACTTCTAGGGTATAGGCGTGGAGAGGAGGAGAAGATAGAGAAAGTTGCTTGGTGGATGGCAGCCTGCATCCCTGGGCTCCTCGTACTCCTAAGCGGAGGAGTCATAGCTTGGCTTCTAGGATTAATGGTGTCTCGACCAGGTTGGTACGGCGCCTTCATGGGACCATACTTTGTCACCGCAGCCATAATATCTGCTGTAGCAGCTGTGATTGTGGTATCAGCTATTATACGGCGTATATTCGGTTGGCAAGACTATATACGGGACGAAATATTCAAAGGGTTAGGGAACTTCCTCTCCGCTGGGATGTTTGTGTACCTATACTTCATGTTGGCTGAACAGCTGACTATGCGATACCCTGGCCCCTCCCTCATGCCTGAATTCCTAGTGTCTCAAGAGATCATGCAAGGCAGGTATGCTCCCCTCTTCTGGGTAACAACCATTGTGTTCTTCTTCACACCAGCCCTAACCCTCTTCCTACAAGCAGCATTCAAACGCTTTAACATCATACTTACGGTTTCTTCAGCTACCCTCATACTACTAGGCTTATGGGTCAAGCGCTACCTAATCGTCGTACCACCTCTACTCTACTCACTTCTACCATACCCAATCGGCAGCTACACACCAACGTGGGTCGAGTGGGCTTTGATCGCAGGCACTTTCGCACTCGCCACTATACTTTACACACTATCTGTTAAGATAATACCTATAATGGAGGTGAAAGGTGATTAGATGTTAAGCGAGCCGGTAACGGTTATGGAGTGGTATCAAGCAACAAGCCAGATCGGTTATAACCTTATGATCATCATCGCGGCTTTGGTGATAGCTATGATACTTGCAACCCTCTTTACAAAGCCGAGGAGTTCTCCCATACTAGCCTTGATAATAGCCTTCCTCGTCATAACGATAGCAGCTTTGATCCTTTCATCCTACATCTTACAAGTAATCTTCTCACAGATAATCCCCTAAACAGTATCACTCAAAACTTACAGTAAGCTCGACAAGAAAGCCTACGGTTTTAACCTATTGGCTAAAGATACCCATCTACGGAGTTAAAGGCGGGATAAACGCTCCAATTAAAACACATGAGCCAATAACCGAAGATATGGTTTACAGAGAGGCTAAAATTGTAAGGCGAAAAGGCGAGTGGTTCGTCTACATAACTGTTGAAAAAGAAGTTGAAGAACGAAATCCTAAGTCGGTTTTAGCTGTTGATTTAGGGATAAGGTGGATCGCCACAACCGTCAACTCCAACAACCCAAAACCAAAATTCTATGGTAAAGAGCTTAGACGCATCAAAGGACACTACTTCTACCTCAGAGGGACCCTAGCCTTGAAGAAAGCCTACAGAGCCATAAAGAAGATTGGGCATAAAGAGAGACGAGTAGTCAACGACGTCTTGCACAAGACAAGCAGGACTATAGTCAACGAGGCCTTACAAAACGGTTCAATGATTGTTCTCGGAAATCTCAGAGGCATAAGAAAGAACGGCAAAGGAAGAAGATTCAACAGAAGACTAAACAACGGATTCCCATACCACAGATTAACCCAATTCATAGAGTACAAAGCCAGATGGCTTGGGATAAAACTCATCAAGGTGAGCGAGAAAAACACGTCTAAAACATGCCATAGATGCGGGCATACAGGGCTTCGAATCGGAAGCCTCTTCAAATGCCCAAAATGCGGCTACTCATCCAACGCAGACTACAACGGAGCCATGAACATACTCAAGCGGGCTACGGGCTATATGCCCATAGCAGGGGCACCCTTGACAGTGCCCAGAACTCGGTAGGATGAAGCCACAAGGCTAACAAACCGAGAATCTCCCGACCCCAGTCGTGGAGAGTGTCAATCTATAACTACCATTGTTAGTGTGGATCTGACCTCGTCAAGTCCACGTATGTTCCCTGCTATAACTTCTTTCAGCTGCTCCATAGTCTCAGCCTCAACTTCAGCGATAACATCATAGACACCGTACACAAAGTACGCTTGCTTAACGTGAGGCATCTTCTTCAACTTACTAACCAGAGCTGACTCCGTGCCGAGGTTCGCGTTTATGAGGACGAACGCTCTTGGCATACAGATTCACACTACCTTCAACTAATCACCTAACTCTTAAATAAACCTAACTGTATCGTCCACTAACTATACGAAAGCGTTAATTCACCTTAAGCCGCTATACAACAAAACATTAATATCTCTATGGAACGCTCAAGGTTTAGCGTTGGAATCTCTTCTCGTGGCGCTAGCGTTGACCGCTCTCTCAGAATTAGGTGACAAAACTCAGTTTGCTTCATTAGCTCTTACCACGCATTTCAAGCGACCAACGGTGGTGTTGATTGGTTGCTTTTTGGGGTTACTGATCGTAGACGGGTTTTCAGCGTATCTTGGCGAGGTGCTTTACTATCTGCTGGATCGAAGATTTATTAGATTTGTTTCTGCGGCGCTCTTCCTTGGTTTAGCGCTCTTTACAGCGATCCAGAAGGCTGAGAGTAAACACGGTGTTAAAGAAAAGAGTCTCTTAACACCTATTTTAACCTCTATGTTTACAATAATGCTACTTGAGCTTGGGGATAAGACTCAGCTCACCACAATTCTTCTCTCGGCGAGGTTTGGTGATGCACTCTCTGTGATTATAGGAGTTCTTGCAGCCCTTATGCTCATATTAGGTCTAACCGTTAGCGTTGGTAAGAAGATCGTTGAGCGTCTCCCTATCCGTACACTTAAGTGGTTAACCACCTTAGCCTCCGCTCTTGGAGGGGTGATTCTTCTCTTCGAAGGAATTACTGGCTTAGAGTTAGCACTGCTTCGGAACTTCTGAAGCCTCTAAGTAGATTTTTCTGATCCTCCTGGCGATATTATCTGTAATAACATCTTTGTCTGTTGTGAAAGCGATAATATTCCCCTTTATCTCCATAACGACGAAATCCAGCCGCTCGTGGTGGAAGACTACTCGAAGATTTTCGCCAAAGTATCTGCTGAACGACTTCGCAACACTCCAAACCGTCCTAGACATAGTCGCGCCTATAGCCTCGAGAACGTGAATAGGCATAAGCTCACGCCCTTTCACATCCTCCCTAACCTTCGAATCAATGACCTTACCCGATTTGCTCATTATCGCTACGAACCTTATCCCCTTATCCAGATTCAGTATTTCGTCGCAAAGATTCATTGCTTACCCATAACAACTCTGCAACATATCATATTTAAAGTTAACAGGCTACTACCATGCTGTTAATATAGTAGCTCAACGTGGGGAGAGCAGCGTTTAGCAACGCTAGGAGGGAAAAGGATACGAGCTATAAGAAAGGACACGGCTACAGAAGCTACGGAAGCCGAACACCAACTGGTCCAAAGCCTGTAACGGTAGGCGAAGAATACGACGTAAGCATATCAGACATAAGTAGGCGTGGAGACGGCATCGCTAAGATCGAAGGCTTCATAATATTCGTACCCGGAGCAAAGACTGGTCAGAAGCTGAGAATAAAGGTCATCGAAGTAGCGAACAGATTCGCAAAGGCTCAGATAGTTGAAGGCGTGTCGGAAAAGGGTACTGAATAGGAAATATAGGCGGATAGAGTCTCACTTTTTAGGAATCGGGCTTGGTTGATCCAAGCCTTCACCCATTTTTGTTAAGAGGAGAAGAAGAGGTGCTGAGAGAGAAGGAGGACCCAGGTGTTTTCTCCCTCAGCACACAGTCGGCATATCTCACACTGGCGCCTTATATTTGCCTTAGTTTGTTCACTTGATCGTACAGATTATTGATCTTTGCGTTTTCTGTCACCGTGATGAGCTTTGTGAATCAAAGACTACATAACTCAGAACCCTTATAGGGTTGTGAATTTGTAGCCGTAGTAGATCTGCCCAGCTTCACCTTCTTCCCTTATCTTGCGAAAGACCATCTTTACTCTACTTCCTGTTCTAAGTGCCTCAGGAGGTGTATCTACGATCTGCCCTAGAACCTTAACACCATTCTCTAACCGGATTATACCAAGCACCAGCGGCTGCTGCCCCTCAAAGCCAGCCATAACTTCCCTCAGTATGGTGTATGTTACCACTTGACCGGTATTCGGCATCTCAACATCCACCAACGATTCTGAACCACATCTTCTGCAGATGTAGATTGGAGGATAGTACTCTGAGCCACAGCTACTGCACCTATTACCCACAAGTCTATAGTATCTGTCACGCCTCCGCCAGTATGAGATGGCCACGTAATTCACCTCCTAGCCAATACGGTGACGACACTTGTGGTGTCGACACCACCTATATTCTGCGCCACACCCACTCTGCACCCATCTACTTGATTTAACCCCCCTCTGCCTTTAAGCTGAAGCCAGAGCTCAGCGATCTGGTATAGCCCAGTCGCTCCAACAGGGTGCCCCCTTCCCTTGAGCCCGCCGAATGTTAGTGCTGGATACCTTCCTTTGATTGAGTAGAGCCCAGCCGCTGCGTCCTTAGCTCCCTGACCCGGTTTAGAGAAACCCATCGCTTCAACGCTTAAGGCTGCTGTAACTGAAAAAGCATCGTGGATTTCGAGTACATCTACATCCTCTACGCCTATCCCAGCTTCTGAAAACGCTTTGCTTGTAGCTTCTTTTGTTGCAGAGAATGTGAGCATATCCTCTCTTTCGTAGACGCTAAAAATATCCGTAGAGATCTTTGACGAGAGTACTTCCACCACATCTCCCTCTTCGTCTAGCAGTCCATCCGACGTTAATAGAACAGCCGCAGCCCCATCACCTATAGGTGCGCAGTCAAGCAGCCTAAGCGGATCTGAGACTAAGGGTGATCTAGAGACATCTTCGACGCTTATCGCCTTTCTAAACTGAGCGTGCTCTGCTGTTGCGGCGTTTCGATGCGCTATCACTGGAAATGCTGATAGTTCATCTCTTGTCACATTATAGGTTTCTTGGTAGAGTCTAGCTAGCATAGCGTTTAGCGATAAGAATGACGCTCCGATGAACTGCGTGTATTCTGCCGACTCAGCCATGGTTAGCGCTAGAGAGGCCTCTGGCATATCTAGGTCACGCATCTTCTCAACACCAACTATAAGGGCTGTAGTAGCCTCTCCGGATCGAACCATACAATAGCCTACGTTAAACGCCACTCCTCCGGATGCGCAGGCTGCTTCGACTTTGAATGCTGGTGTCCCTGTTAGGTTTAGTGCGCTTGCTAATAATGCTCCTAGATGCTCTTGCCTCGATGATTGACTAGAAAACATGTTCCCAACTATTATTACGTCGGGTTTGATGTTCGGGTACAGTTTGAGGGCTTTTCTTGAAGCCTCAACCGCCAAGTCTAGTATCGATTTATCCCAGTGGTCGCCTACCTTTGTGTATCCTACTGAGGCTACAATTACTCTACCCATTTCACTCTCTCCTTTAAATTAAGATCTTTCCTCTGAACTTGCTGTATGTAGCGTAATCTAAATCAACTGCACTCTTTAGCAAATCCTTGACTCTGTTTTGCCCCTTACCAACCTTATCGACGATACCATCCAACACCCTTATGCTGAGAGCATCGCTACCAGCGCCTGAGCCGAAGGAGCAGACTAAAAGTAGATCGTTAGGCTCAGCTTCTTCAAGAATGAGCGCGAGCCCAACTAGCGAATTCGCGGCATAAGGGTTACCCATATAGGGGTTAAGTAGCCCCGGCTTAATCTGCTCAAAGCTGAATCCAAGCCTTAGCGCAACTTCAACTGGGAACCTAGGGTTAGGCTGGTGAAAGACAGCATATCTGAAGTCAGAGGGTTTATACCCGAATTCATCAAACAGGTGCTTTACTGCGCTTTGGATGTGGTGAAAGTAAGCAGGTTCTCCAGTGAACCTTGATAGGTGCCTTGGATACCGTTGCCCGGCTCTTCTCCAGAAGTCTGTGGTGTCTGAAACGTAGGATGAGGCGCCTTCTACAACAGCGATAGATTTACTGTCTCTTTTAGATAGGACGTAGGCTGCTGCTGCGCTCGCTGCCGTAAACTCGAGGTCATCTCCTGGTCTGCCTTGTGCAGTATCGACACCTATGGCGAGTCCGCTCTTGATCATCCCGGAACCTATTAGCGCTATGATGAGTTGAAGAGCTTCTGTACCAGCTTTGCAGGCGAATTCTAGGTCTGAGGCCAGGACTTTATGCTGGGCTAGGGCTTGGGCTACTATTGTGCTTGTGGGTTTAACCGCATAGGGCTTGGTCTCGGTGCCCACGAAGACCGCGCCTAGTTCTTCTACTTCAGCCATCTTCACAGCCTTCCTAGCTGCTTCCACCGCCATCGTCGCTGAATCTTCGTCTATCGCAGCCACCGCTTTCTTTATTGGGGGTGCCTCTTCTCCTCCCCTCCAAATCCTTGAAACCTCTTCGCTTGGCAGCCTATAACGTGGTATGTATACTCCGTAGCCGGCTATTGCTACATCTTTAGGCGTCTTCATAACTGAAGGTGAAGCCTTCAGCTAGGGGTATTAAACTGTTGCCTAAACCTCCATTGTTGTTTGATTATTCGTCAAGTGTTGAACATCGTTGGTTAGAGGGCTTTGAGCTGTTTAACTACTGGTGGTCTAGCCTTCTTCAGAACTCTGTAGCCGCATATGCATTTGATCTCCGGTAGAGAGGCGAGCTCTTCAGCTGTCACTTTAGTCCCGCATCTGACGCATTCATAGACAACTCCGCCGAATTGAGATTTGGTCTGCTCCATAGGTTTTAGGTGCTGCGTAAGGATATATGAAGGTTTCCTTAGCCCTTTACGTCGAATACTTATATCCATAAAGAGTTCTCCTAAATTTAGCTTGGCTAGCCTCTCTGTAATACTTCCCACCTATAATGAGCGTGAGAATCTGCCTGAGCTTATAGCGCAGATCAGACGCTTACCGATAGAGGTAGAGTGTATCATAGTTGATGATAGCAGCCCAGACGGCACAGGCGAGCTCGCCGATCGATTGGCCTCAACAGACCCGCTGATTAAAGTTATTCATAGACCTAGGAAGGCTGGCCTCGCTTCAGCGGTATACGCTGGTCTCTCAGAGGCTTCAGCACCATATGTTGCTGTTATGGATGCTGACCTCCAGCACCCTCCACATCTTCTGACGCAGATGCTTCGAGCGCTTGAGGAGGGGTATGATGTGGTGGTGGCGAGTAGGTATGTGCGCGGGGGCGGGGTTGCAAGCTGGTCTCTGCTTAGGCACATTATTTCAAGGGTTGCAACCCTCTTAGCACATCTAGCCATACCTAGATCGAGGGTTGTGAAAGACCCTATGTCGGGTTATTTCGCGCTAAAGCGTGAGATCTTAGAGAGCGTTAAGATCGACTCGTCCATAGGCTATAAGCTCCTGCTTACGATTCTGGTTAAGGGTAGGTATTCTAAGATTAAGGAGGTGCCTATGGTCTTTAGGCGTAGGTTTAGGGGCGAAAGTAAGCTTAGTGAGAAGGAGATCTTAGCCTATTTGAAGCTGCTGCTGAACCTACTTAGGCAGCGCTGACTTCACGCTGGATGCTATCTGCTCCAACTCAGCCTCAGACACAGCCGGATGTACAGGTAGCGATACCACCTCGGCTGCTGCTTGCTCGGTTTTAGGCAGCTTCACGTCGCCAAAAAGATCTCGGTAGTAGGGGTATAGGTGTATAGGTGTCTCGTAGTATACTGTGGCACCAACACCATGGTTGCGTAAATACTGTAGGACCCTATTTCTGCTCTTAACCCTTATCGTGTAAAGATACCAGTTGGATGCTCTTCCTTCACGCTCTGAAGGAAGCACAGCATCAACACCATCAAGCATCTTACTCAACGCATACGCGTTCCGCCTCCTCTTCTCAAGGAAGTAGTTGAGCTTCTTGAGCTGGGCAGATAAGATGGCTGCGGAGACCTCACTCATCCTTAGATTTAACCCCATCCTCGTAACCAAACCTTCGGCGCTCAAACCGTGGTTCCTTATCATCCTAAGCTTCTCAGCCAGCTCATCGCTGTTGGTTACTACAGCCCCGCCTTCACCGCAGGTTATAACTTTGGAGGGGTAGAAGCTGAAGCACCCTATGTCACCAAGCGTGCCAGTCTGCTTAGAGCGGTAGGTGGCGCCGAGTGACTGAGCCGCATCTTCCACGACGAAGAGGCTGTGTTCTCTCGCTACTTCAAGCACCCTATCCATGTCTGCTGGGTAGCCGTAGAGGTGGACGGGTATGATCGCCTTACATCTATGGGTTATCTTACGCCTCAGATCCTCCGGATCTATGCAGTAATCTTCAAGACTTATGTCTACGAAGACTGGTTTAGCACCAACCGCTAGAGCCGCGTTTGCGGTGGCTACGAATGTGAAGGATGGCAGAAGGACTTCATCACCATCCCCGACACCAAGCGCTAGGAGAGCAGAGTGTAGGGCTGCGGTACCGGAGTTCACAAGCACAACGTGCTTTACTTGAAGGTAT
Source organism: Nitrososphaerota archaeon (assembly GCA_011605775.1). Classification (NCBI taxonomy): domain Archaea; kingdom Thermoproteati; phylum Nitrososphaerota; species Nitrososphaerota archaeon. Next base: position 13,135 of record JAAOZN010000051.1, read on the forward strand.
TCCGCTAAAGCCTTCTCAGCAGATGCCACATTCCTACCACCTAGGTAGGTCGGGTTTGTCAGCTCGCCGCTTCTTAAGGTGTTTAGCACAGCCTCCTCCTCTTCTTTACCCAGTATAGGTCGGTTTATCGGTATCATCTACTCTGCTCCTCTGTAAAGACCTCTAGCAGCTCCTGCTTCTGCTCAAAATGCTTCCTTATGGGCTCGATTATCTTATTTAAGGCGGTTGCTACTGAAAGCTTTAGGTCGGCGGGGTGGAGCTCGCCTTTAATGTAGGCTGCTTCGAGTTCGCCGTAGCTGCTGAAGGTCACCTTGCCCCCATACTTTGCTGGTCTATCAACCTCGAACACATCAGATTCGTGGAATATTATGTATCTTGCTATGTCGAGCACAGGGTTCTGAGAGGCAACCTTGGGCGGGCACCAAGCCTTCATCAACTTCTCCCTAATCTGCTCTTCGCTATCGTGGATGAAGATCGCTGTCCAAGGCTTAGACTTGCTCATCTTGGTCTCAGGTCCAGATAGGCTGCATAGTAGTGTATGGTGCACAGCCACAGGCTTCTTCCAACCAAGCTTAGGAAAGACCTCTCTGGCGAGCATATGAACCTTACGCTGATCCATACCCGCGTGCACAAGATCAAGATCCATCGCTTTGATGTCCACAGCCTGCATAGGCGGATAGAGGTACTGCCCAAAATCGAGTTTCTCCTTCTGTGTTCTACCCATTATGGTCAAGCACCTTATGTTCCTAGCTAAAGTTATCTGTTTGCAGAAGCGGACGTAGTTCTCCCAGTAGTCTGGGGTGTTCTTGTAGAGGTCTGTGCCCAAGAGCGTCTCTACACCCGGGCAGAAGAATCTGAACGCCTCATCATAGTATCTTGCCGCTGCGCGTATCTTACCCCAATCTCCACTAAACTTGTTGTTAAGGTAGCTGTGCCAATCCGCCAAAAAGACGAGGCATCTTAAACCAGCCTTCAGAAAGTCTCTGATCTTGTAACCAACCACAACCAAGCTGCCTAGGTGCAGAGGCCCAGATATCTCCAGACCTATGTAGTGCTTAGGGTGCTCTACTGTCTGAAGGAGGTGCTTGAGCTCACTCTTAGTTACGACTTCTTGTGTCGGCTCCTTTAACACTAGGTTGATGCGCTCCTCTAGGTCCAAGCGTAGATCACTCTTAGATCCACTCATTTAAAAATTCCTCGCCACCTCCCGTAGTAAATATATGAGTGAGAGGTGTCACATACTAGATCTATGCGAAGACTTTTAAGATAGAAGGAGGGTGTTGACAGTTAAGTTGACTAAACTAGTGAAGGAAGATTTTGGGGTAGCAGTCAGCGAAATTGTTGAAGAAGTTGTTTATAAAATCTTGCAGAATAGGGTTGAGCCTCGGCTGGTTAGCATAGAGAATAGGCTTGTAGCGATAGAAACTAGGCTAGATGTGGCTGATAGGCTCGCGAAGCTTGAAGCAGAAGTAGCTATGTTAAAGCCGCTAACCAACGAACCTCCCAGAGCGATCTATAATTTGTTGAGCGCTCTTTTGCTGATTTAGCCTATCTCCTCATACTTACCCTCTAAAATACGCTTTATGAAAGAAAGAATGCGATATATTTATGAGAAGCAAATGCGTATCATTTTGTGAGAGAGACTTGAAGATATCTAAGTTTCAGACGACAAAAAATGTCGGTAGAGAGATGGTTGAGAAGGCTGGGGTTGATGTGGATCTTCTCATAACAAAGCTGAAGCGTGCTGCTGCAGCGGAATTCACAACCTACTACTATTACACCATACTAAGAATGCACTGCTCAGGCCTAGAGGGCGAGGGGATAAAAGAGGTGGTTGAGGACGCTAGATTAGAGGACCGCCTACACTTCGAAACCCTCGTGCCTAGAATCTACGAGCTTGGCGGAGAACTCTACAGAGACCTGAAGGAGCTGCATGATGATGCTGCTTGCGCCGCGGCATACCTACCCAGCGACCCCTCTGACCTAACAGAGATACTCAAAGTTTTGCTTGAAGCGGAGAGGTGTGCGGTCAGAGTTTACACTGAGATATGTGACATGACTTTCGGTAAAGATCATCGAACCTACGACATATCTCTAGCCATACTGCACGAGGAGATCGAGCACGAAGCTTGGTTCCAAGAGATATTAGAGGGGCGCCCCTCAGGCCACTTCAGAAGAAGGAAGCCCGGCGAAGGCCCATATACACAGAAGTTCAGGCACATAGAGTAAGATCTTAAACCCCTCCCCCTCCTCTTTTTTCTGGCTATGTGCCCTTGGTTCATTGTTGCTAAGGTTAGCGAGATCAAACTTAACTCGATGAAAGAATTTGAGGTGGTAGGATGCAGGATACTTTTAGTGAACGCTTTAGGCAAATTATACGCTATCGAGGCGAGCTGCCCACACAGGGGATACGCTCTTAAATTCGGCTCCCTATCAGGCAAGGTTCTCCGCTGCGGATTCCACTACGCTGAGTTCGACGTGGAAGACGGTAGAGTGTTAAGAGAGCCGGTTGACGGTAAAGGTACCAGAGGCTTGAAGAGTTACCCTGTGAAGGTCGAGAGTGAAAACATCTTGGTTCTGTTAGAGGAGCAGAAGTAGTAGCCCAAGTGCTATGGTGTAGAAGCCGAATATGTGGAAGAAGCCTTTCATCAGCAGCCTGCGTAAGATGCTGAGCGAAAGATAACCCACAAGCGCAGCAGTAGCCCCGCCTAATAGAAGTGGCTGAGTGAGCGCAGCATCAAAACCACTCTTGGTTAGAGTGAGTAGGAAAGCGCCTAAGACAGCTGGTATGGATAGTAGGAAGGAGAATCTGAACGCTTCTTCACGCTTCACACCAGCCAAGAGCGCTACACTTATCGTCAACCCGCTTCTCGAGAAACCCGGGAGTAGGGCTAATGCTTGCGCCAAACCTATGATTAGGGCTTTCTTCGCTGAAACCGCTGTTGAGCGATCTCTTCTGAGCTTGGATGAGGCGACGAATAAACCCGATGCTATGAAGCAGAGCCCCAGCACCCTAAGATCACATAGAGCCAGGTAGTAGTCGTAAAACAAAAAACCTACGACTGCGACTGGCACAGACCCTAGCAGTATAAGCGGTATGAGCCTCCCCTGCTCTGATCTGAAGTCGAGTTTTAGAGCTGCTGAAGCCATCTGCAGTAGGTCGCTCTTAAAGTAGGTGAGTATGACTAGTATGGTTGCTGTGTGCAGAGCAACATCGAATAGCAGAGGCTCCTCAAGCCCAAGTAGAATCTGCGCAGCTGTTAGGTGTCCCGAGCTTGAAATCGGCAGCCACTCCGCTACTCCTTGCGTGAAGCCTAGAAGCAGTGCCTCTAACGCATCCATTTTGGCTGTTTTAACTCTCCATGTAGCCTTTGGCTAGGTAGTGGTATAGTAGTACAACAAACCCTAATGTGATAGTAACGATAGGAACGACAGCTATCAATAGGGTTGGGGTGTCTATCACTACTAACCTATTTACAAACAGGTTTGCCTCTAAACCAGGCTCACCCTGTATTATCAGATATGGGAGTCTACCCCAGTTCTGAGTGATTTCACCAAAGTATAGTGAGAGAATGGCGAGAGGCGCTAATGTGTAGGCTAACCCTACTCGGGTTGGGTTAGAGTAATAGATAAGTCCAGCAGCAAGTAAGTAGATGCCGATCAACACCATACCCAAAAACGTGTGTGAAACGTTAGTCGGAGCGCTAAGCCCGCCGATCAACCCTGTGTTAACTGCATAAAACAGAAGCTGAGAATGGTTACTTAAGCTTGACCAATACCAGAAACCTAATACCCCTTGTGGTATTATTAGGAGCGAGCCGACTAAAGCGGTCTTAGCAGCCCAACCTCTAAGGTACTCACTTCGCCTAGAAGCCCAAGCGAACCCGGTAGCGGCAGCCAAGAAGCCTATTGAGAGTGCGCCGACCCAAGTGTGTAGTAATAGTGGGGTGTAGAGTGGGTTCGTTAGGGCTGCGGCGACATCCCCCTCTAGGGGAGATAGGTTGATGAGGCCGACTGGGTTGTTCATGTATGCGAAGATGTATCTGAAGCCAGCTGGTATAAGTAGCCCTGAGATAGCCATAATCAGCCCTAAGATGATATGTGTGTTGAATCCCACTCTACCCCAAGTATACCAGTATGCAGCGATGGAAGTGAGTCTAATAATTATGCCTATTACACTTATCAGCAGAGCGAAGAATAGCACTTGCACCACCACGTTAACGAAGCCAGTCCAGAGACCAAATAGGATTACAGTTATGAGTGTGCCATAGACGCCAGAAACCACCTCGTTGGCTGCGACGAACTTAAGAGAGAGCTTTGATACCTCCTCTGCTTTCTGATTGCTACGAGACCTCCACCTTGCAGCGACACTAAGGAATCCTAACCCTATGTTTATGTTCACGAACGTTAGGTGCACCAGCAACACGAACCCAAGGACAAGTAGTGCTGCGAGGGTATCCAACTTACCTCCCTCCTATTTTAAAGCCTCTAACCAAGACGAGGTAGAGAGTCAAACACAAGAGGATGAAGCCGACGATCAAACCGCCTATTACGGTAGCGGCAACCGAAGGTGAGCCGCCTAGCGGTGTAATGATTTCATTAGGATATACAAGTCCGTAAACGGTCCACGGCTTCCTTCCGATCTCTCTTACCGCCCAGCCCAAGCCGGCCATAAGCGGGGTAAATACACCCATTACTAGGGCAATATAAGGTAGGAGCCTTAGCCTCCTCTGCCAGAAGCCTCTGAAGACGAAGGTCGATAGTATCGCAAGTGAGATAAGTAGGCTTAAGGCGGCTACACCAACCTTGACCATATACAGCGGGTAAACTAACCCGATCAAGTTAGAAGCCTTTAGAGTATCGGATACAGCGATTTCAGAAACAGGAACACCGCCTATAGCGAGGCTAGGGTTAGGATGGTTCCTAGCAGCCTCGATCAGTTTATCGAAGCCATCGAAGATGTGGTTTGGGTCGCCGAACAAGGTAAGCCCTACTAAAGGATCGGGCTTTGAAACATCTAATCCAGCGATAAGAGCGAATTTCGTTGGCTGATATTCGTATACAACGGCGCCCATCCAATGTGCTGTAGCGCCTTGTGCTAAGATTAAGACCGCACCTATTGCTGAAAGCGTTTTAACCGCCTTGAGATAATAGTCCCCTTCAGCTCTCCTTCTGAGTATGAGTATGGCGAATCCGGAAGCAGCCCAGAAGACGCCTACTGAAGCTGATGCCAGAAGCTGGTGTAGAATGCTTTGAGTCGAATAGGGGCTCTTTAAAGCTATCCAAGGATCATAAAGCAGCGCACCGAACTTCTCTGTTAACGTGTTTAAGATTTCAGGATTTACTAGCGCAACACCGCCTCCGGCTGAGCTGCTCGCTGAGACAAGCGCGTTTTTTACGGTCAAGAGAAAATCAACATTGACAACCAGAGGTCCATAGCTAGGCGCCCAAGGATAGATCTGTTTAACGATCTCGCCGACTCCCCAAGGAGCCTGCATCCAAGAGTTGACTGAAGTTATCAGTGCC
>JAAOZN010000052.1 GCA_011605775.1 Nitrososphaerota archaeon
ACATCACCTAGGATCCGACCCGAAGATCTATCCAATACAGGTATGTCTGTTAGGTCGTAGGTCAGCATAAGCCTGAGGCACTTTACCGCATCATCTTCCGAATAGACAGTTGCTTTCTCACTATAGGGGTAGATTAGTTCTTTTGCTGTGGTATCTTTTGAGTATTTGAGGAGGTATTCTTCTAGCCCACTTATGTCACCCAACTTTACCTTTGCCCACTGTAGCAAGCTTTCACGCTTAATGAAACCTTGGTAGCTTCCACTCTTGTCTACCACGAAGAGACCTCTTATGTAAGGTGCTTCAACAAACTTTCTTACAATGTTAAGGAAGCTTTCATCTTCCCTTACTATTAGGGCTATCGTCTGGTTCGGGTTATAGAGGTCCTTGACCAAAAGCTTCTTCATACCTTTCCCCGATGCTACTTGATGCTGGGGGTTTAAGTGGCTATCGGTCGCCGGCTCTGTTTAAAAGCATATTAAGTTGAAAGCAGGAGTGTCTTCTGATGGCTGGAGAGCTGAGGATAAGGGTCAAGTTGGGCGAGTTTGAGGTTGAGTTGCAGGGTGATGTTGAGACTATATTTAAGGCGATGGATACCCTGCGTGAGATAGTCTCTTGGATACCTCAGCCAATGACGGCGCTAAGCCAAAGCGGACCTATTGGGACCACCGCACCTACTCAACCACCAGCAACCGAGACCACTCAACTGACTCTGCCAAACATAAAGATAGAGAAAGAAGACTCCCTAGCAGACATAATAGTGAAGATGTTTTCAGACCCGTGGGGTAGAACGCCTAGAAGATTGAGTGAGGTTCGCGAAGCACTCGCATCTTACGGTCTAGTACATCCAAAGCAGTCGGTCGCGGTGGCGCTGCTGCGCCTCTCACAAGCTGGTAAGCTCAGAAGGTTTAAGGAGGGAGGCGAATACGTCTACACAGCCTCACTTCCGCTCGTCTCAGAAGCGGGCAGCCGGCTCTGATGCGTACAAGTCTACTTCAGGCTGCTTTTTGCTCGGCGATTCTGCTCTTTATGATGGCTAGTATCTGTATGTGCCGCTTTTCATCCTCTATGATCCACTCTAGTACGGTTTTGTAGTCTTCTAGATCGAAATTGTACTCGTTGGTTAAGAGCTTGACCACTTCTGTGTATAATATTGTTAGATATTCTTCACCAGCATACCCTTCGTAGCTCTCAAATTCTTGTAGGATCCCTTTCAGTTCGCTTAAGGTAACCTCATCCTCTCTCGCGGCGTATCTTTTAGCCTCTTCGACAGTCTTCACCCAAGCTTCCCCTAACATTTCTCCGCAATCGCAGCGATCTGTTTGATGTGTAAGGCGAGCAGCTAAAGCTTTAAATGCTGCAGCGTGCTTAAACGAATCTTTAGCGATATACTCAAGGAGATAGGCTACCTCTCTCAGAAACCTTTTCTGAGACCTTCTGATAAGCCTTGGCAACCTCTTCTTCAAAGATTGCTGAGCAGTAAAGATATTTAGCTAAATCTTCTCTAGCCACCAAATAGGCTTAGCACCTTATCCAGCAGCCTAGCAAGTGATATAAAAGAATACTTCTATCATCGAAGCTAAATCGTGTTAGAGGTTGGCTAAGATGTTAAGGACCTCTTTGGGGTGCTGCTCTACATTCACCTTCTTGAAGATGTGGCGGATACGCCCCTCTCTGTCAATTATGAAAGTCACTCGTCTAGCCCGCGTTCCACCCACACCTAGAACCCCATATGCTCTACTAACCCACTTATCTCCGTCACTTAGCAAGGTGAAGGGTAGATGATACTTCTCTGCAAACTTCTTATGTGAATCTACGCTATCCAGACTTACCCCAAGCACAACCCCACCTTTCGCTCTGATTTCTGAGAAAACGTCTCTGAAGCCACAAGCTTCCTTGGTGCAGCCAGGGGGTATCGTCCTTTGGGTAGAAGTAAAGGACGACGGGCGAACCTCTTAAGCTCTTTAGGTTAACCATCTTTCCTTCTTGATCTGGTAGCGTGAAATCAGGCGCCTCATCTCCCACCTTAAGAGCCATTCCTTCTCTAACCTATCTTTACTTTAGTACATCTATCTAATAAGGATGTACTCATCGCAGTGTAAATATAGTGGGTTTCAAATGAGTAAGGGGTTGGATGGTGCTGGATAACGTCTTTAGGCAGTATGATGTTAGAGGCGAATACCCCACCGAGATAAACGAAGATTTTGCTGAAAAACTTGGTAGGGCTACAGCAAGTTATCTTGGTAACAGCGGAGCCGTAATAGTGGGTTGCGACTACAGACCCTCGAGCGGTAGATTAAGAGACGCGTTGATATCGGGTTTGACTAGGGGTGGTGTAAGCGTGCTCGATATCTCGCCTTGCACCACCGATATGCTGACGTTCGCAACCATAACCTACAAGCCAGATCTATCGATAATGGTTACCGCCTCACACCTCCCCCTTAAATACAACGGCTTCAAGTATGTATCTAAGCAAGGCGTGTATCTATCGGAGGCGGAGAGGTCTAAGATAAAGGGTATTTTAGCTAAAGGCGAATTTAAAGAAGGGGAGGGCAAAGTTGAGAAGCTTAGCGTCCTCGACAAATACCTCAGCACCATGAAGACGCTTATGAGTTGGAGTAGCAGAACCCTCTCCGGCGTAAAGCTGGTAACCTACCCTATGGGTGGCACAGCCGTCTTAACACTACCTAAGCTGCTCGAAGATCTAGGGGCTGAGGTGCAGGTGATAAGGGAGGTAGCCGAGGACCCCGAGCCTAAAGACGAAAACACCACCATTGTGCGTGAAGAGGTCTTGGCTAGGAAAAGGTTGCTGGGGTTGATAAACGATGGTGATGGAGATAGGCTTGCCGCAAGAAACCACGATGGAAGCTACGTAACCGGCGACCAGCTACTCTGCATCTTCGCAAGACTCTACTCAAAGCTAGGTAAGGTGGTGGTTACGATAGACTCGTCATCAGCGGTCTTCGAATACGTAGGAGGCGAACTTATAATCAGCAAAGTGGGCGAAGCCAACTACGTTGTTGACGCGGTAAAGCACGGAGCAATCTTTGGGGGCGAACCATCGGGACACTTCGTGGACCTCAGATTCACACCATCAGGCTCAGGCACACTCTTCGGAGCCATCTTAGCCGAGATCGCTAAGATAGGCGATCTGGATAAGATGCTCGCGGAGATTCCTAAATTCTACACGTATAGGGTGAAGGTTGCGTGTAGAGACCGCTTGAGCACGATGATTAGGGTTGTTGCTGAGTTGGAGAGAGAGGGTGTTGAGATCCTATCTAGGATAGATGGTGTGAAGTATAGGGTAGGGGGTGCTACGGTGCTTATTCGCCCATCTAACACCGAGCAAGTGGTTAGAGCGACTGTTGAATCTAAGGATGCTGAGGAGGCTAAAAGTATGCTTGGACGAGTTGAAGAGATGTTAAGGAGATTCAGCACCTAACCTTGGCTGTGTTCAACACCCTTACCACATCATCTAACGTCAACCGTTCGAAGGTAGGTTTTGTTATGTGGGCTGCTGCTACTGCGTTAGCCAGAAATAGCCTCTCTTCATAAGGTAGGTTAAGTACAGAGCCTAGTATGTAGCCTGCGTTCCAGCTGTCGCCCGCTCCGGTACTCTTCTGGAGCTTGACGTCAAAGGTTGGCACTTTGGTTACCTCCCCTTTTATGTTGTGTGAGGAGAAGTTTGGGGTATGGAGGAGTACCTCGCCTTCTAATCTTTCAGAGATATACTTCGCTAACGTTACTCTATCATCGTTACTGCACCCCAAAACCTTACCGACCCAATACACCTCATTCTCATTTAGACTTAAGGCACCAACCCCTACTCTACACAACACTTTACAAAGCGTCTTTAGTTCATCTACCCTACTAGACGGGTCTCCTAAATCAAAGAATATGAAAGCGTCTTCACCAACTTGTTCAGCTATGTGAAGAAAGAGCTCTGTACCGAACTTGTTCTGACACCAATTAAATAGGCAGATGTAATCTGCATTCTTCAGCAGCTCGAGATCCTCTACACCAAGCTTTTGGGGTGAAAAGTCCTTTAAACCCCCCGGCTCCCCAATCATAACATTTACTAGCTTACCGTCGCTCTGCATCTCTATTATGCTTGACGTAGAGAGTTTAGAATCCACTTTTATGTGTGAGAGGTCAACACCCACATCCTTGAGAAAGTATTGTAGGCAAAGATAGCCGAAGTCGTTCGTGATGGCGATCAACGTCACTTTTAAGCCTAAGCGTGCTAATGTGTCAGCAAAGTTGGCAGCATTTCCCCCGAGCGTGTAATTTTGTGGTATGTTGATTATGTTTCCGCCGCCTTGCTGAGCGATCCTCTTCACCTCATGGATGAAGTGCTTCACCCCATATGGGTAGCTTATTATGTGATCTAAATAGAAGTCTGGTAGAGAGACGATATTCTTCGGCGGCTTGGGGTATAGGATAGCCTCAACCAGTCTACTTCGATCTACCAATCTTCTTCGGCTTAAGGAAGCCGATCTTCCTTAAAAGATGTCTGGATGTCTTTGTGAGATTGAGCTTAGCCGCCTCCTCTGGTGTAAACCAGCCTAGAGCAAGAACTTCCTCATTCCCCCTAGGCTCACCGCCTTTTGGGACAGCTAAGTAGTCTGAAAGTATGTAGTGATAGCGTATTCTCCCCTCCTTATCACGCGTTATGTTATCAACTACATCTATCAGTTTTATCAGCCTAATCTCCAGCCCAACTTCTTCGTAGATTTCCCGCTTAACAGCATCCTTAACGCGTTCACCTAATTCAACTAACCCTCCTGGGATCGACCACTTCTCTTTGCTCGGCTCGAACCTCCTTTTAACGAGGAGAACCCGTCCATCTTTCTTTATTACAGCACCTACCGCTGCTAATGGGTGCTCTGGATACTCCCGCTTCAAGGCTGCTTCCTCTTGACCTCCCCTTTGGCTTCACATATTTCTGCGGTGAGCTGGTTAATTACCTCTTCCCTTAAAGCCTCAGCCTCAGACTGTGAAGGCTTGGTTACCGAGATGTAGATCTCCAGCTTAGGCTCAGAACCTTCGAACCCGCGTGGGTGGCTCTTAACATAGACGCCACGCCACTTCTGAACAACTTTGTCTAAGATCGGTGCGAGAGAAGACTCTGGTAGACCCTTAACTTCTAAACAGCCTTCGGCGACGAAAAGGTCGCCAACTATCTGCTTGATTACAGGTGCTACGCTCTCTGCAAATATGGCCTTCATTTCAGCTGGTACACCTGGCAGACAAAAGATCTTGAAAGTCTTGTAGTTTATCAGCACAGCAGGCGCGGTCCCAACAGGATTCCTTATCGGTATGCTCTTTGAGGGCAAAGTAGCCATCTTGACTCTGGCAGGTGTCAACTCAAACTTTGGTATGGCGCCCCTTTCAGCAAGCTCCCTATATTTGGCCTCGACCTGTTTTAGAGCCTGCTCGTTGACTTCAAGCCTTCTACGGAGAGCCTTAGCAACACCCTCCAGCGTCTTATCATCATAAGTAGGGCCGAGACCACCAGTCACTATTAGAAGATCTGTGTGCCTCTTTAAAGCCTCTCTAACCGCCTCTGCTATACAATCCGCATCGTCGCCCACTACGGTATGCCTAGCTGCAACGCAACCTAGTTTATGAACCTCTTGAGACAGCCAAGTAGCGTTTGTGTTTATGGTTGAGCCTAAGAGCAATTCGCTGCCAACGCACATTATCTCTATTCTAGGCGTCCACATCTGCATGGTGAGGTGTATTGGGTCAACCATTTAAGGCTAAGGCTTCTCTGCCATTGATGAGCAACTTTGTACGCCATATTTGTTGTCGGCACGGCTGGGAGTGGAAAATCTCTGCTGACCTCTAACCTTGCTGAGTGGTATAGAGCGAAGGGTGCGCATAGCATAACCGTGAATCTCGACCCAGGCGCCTTAGCCCTACCTTACGAGCCTGATGTGGATGTGAGGGACTACATCGATCTGCAGGAGGTGATGGAGAAGTACGGCTTAGGCCCTAATGGTGCGATGATACTTTCTTGCGACCTACTAGCGACGAGGCTAAATGAGATGCAAGATGCTATTGATGAGCTCAGACCAGACTACGCTATAATCGATACACCGGGTCAGATGGAGCTCTTTGCTTACCGAGAGAGTGGACCTTTCATCCTCAAGAACCTTAGGGCTGACGGTAAAGCAGTCCTATTCCTGTTTGATGGCGTGTTGGTCTCTCACCCTGTTAACCTAGTTTCGATTACGCTGCTCGCCACTTCTGTTCAACTCCGCTTAGTAACACCTCAGATACCTGTCCTAACCAAGAAGGATCTTATGAAGAATGTCAAGGAGGTGGTTGAGTGGTCATCAAACCCAGCTGCTCTAGAGGCAGCCGTGTACAGCAACACACCGGCGCTGGAATCGCTATTGACAAGAGGGGTGCTTAGGAGCGTCATCAAACTAGGCTTTGGCTACAACCTTATCCCAGTTTCATCCGTCACATTAGATGGTATGCTTAACCTTGCGGCTGCGCTCTCAAGAATATTGAGAGCTGGAGAGGAGGTTGAGGACTAAACCCTCTTAACCCGATCTACAGCGAAAGCCTCAGTCAACACCTGAGGTGGACCAGCGTATAGCGTTGACGAGATTATCTTAGCAGATGGTAGGAGGCGATGAAGCTCTCTGATAAGCTGCGCAGCCTTCTCAACCTTCACTAGCGAGTGAACACCTCTTCCGATCATATTCTGGGCAGCGCCTTCCGCACCTGACCTGCATATGTAGCGGGCTAAGTCGAGCAGATCACGAGTAGCCAAACCTGTCTTTTCAGCGAAGATTAGGCTCTGGTGTAGCAGTGTAGATGGTGTAGGATCATCTAGCACCGCCTCAAGTACCCTTCTACCCCAGATGTTCACAACCCTCTTCTTCCTTTCAGAAGCAAGAACCGTGGATTTATTTATAGCGCCGAAGACCACACCTACAAACACATATTCACCTGGGTTGCAGCTGAACATCTTCACCTCGCCTATCGATGGTGCTCCAGGCTCGGTGACCAACCCCATGCATCCACCTGATGAAGCAGCAGCTATAACGGTGCCTAAGCCTGTGAGGTTTCTGACCTCCGCTACATGCGCTAGATCGGCTGCTAGAGAAGAGTCAGATATGCCTAGTGCGTCTTGTATAGCGAGTATAGTGCCGAGCGCACCAGCTGCACTTGTGCCGAAGCCGCATCCTATTGGTAACTCAACTTCGTGCTCCACTCTTACAGATTCTTGGAAGCTGTAGACGCTTCTAGCCAGCTTCACAGCTTCTAGGCTTGTTCTTGCTGATGGTGTTAGGTATCCGTTTATCCACACTTCATCTTCGGCAGCTAGCCCCATCGTTACCTTCGTTACTACACCTCTGCTCAATCTGAAGCCCCCTCCTCTAGCACCTATTTTAAGTGGGTCTACGATCTTCCTACCTTCTTGATCTTCGTCACAGACCTCGAAGAAGCTTGATACTGCGGAGGGCACAAATATGCTTCTGGAATATCTGCCCAAACCCAAAGCCTCCTACGGTTTCGTTAGCACCGCAACCAAGGGGCCGAAGATGATTGTGGTTATGGCGGTTAACGCGGTTAGTGACTTTATGAGGAAGGAGTTAAGTTTGGCTGTTGTGAAGAGCAGATCGCCTAAAGGCGTTAATAGTAGGATCAAGGTGATCACGCCAAAGATGGCTGCTACAGCAACTGAATCCTTTACCTCGGTTGAAGAGGATACAGTCCTCCACTTCAACCAAGAGCCTGAGGTTAGGCTGCTCAGTCTAGACTTAGAGACGACTTTCACCAAGGCTGGTACTATGGCTAGCACAAAGGGGAGCATAGTGGTTATCCAGAAGAGCGTGAATCCGATTGTTGTTGCTAGCTGCACATCAAACGGCCAAAGAGCGCCTAAGAAGGTTGATATGTAGAGAACCACAACCGATGCCGCTATGAGGTTGCCTACAGCCAAGCCTGCTAGCGAAGCCCAGAGGAAGAGCCTCCAGCTACTCCACTTGTACATCAACCAGCCCAGTAGATAGAAGCCGACGAAGTTAGCTGGCACACCGGCGATGAGGCTGAGGAAGGGGTTGGTTAAGCCGAAGGTTGAAAGATACAGATCGCCAACAAAGACCCCAATACCAGCACCCAAGGCTCCTACAAGAGGACCAAAGATGATTGTGAAGAAGGCTGGAACAACCACACCGGGTGCGAACTGACCTATACCCCAAGGTGTGGGTATGAAGGCTGTCACCGCTTTGGCTACCGCGTAGAGGGCGGCGCAGAGGGCTGCTGCAGTAACTTCTTGAACCTTCAACTTGACTATATGGAGACTGCGATTACTTGGTTAATTAATACATCCTCAAAAGAATCTAGATGAGTCTATAGTAGTTAAGAGAGCGGGCAATCTTATATCCCACAACCTATTTGGCTACTATGTGGTTGGGTTGGAGTTAAAAGTGGTGCCGATAAAGGTGCCTGAAGGAGTCAACATCATACTTGGGCAGAGCCACTTCATAAAGACGGTAGAGGATCTCTACGAAACCCTTGTTTCTAGCGGCACAGCGATAAGGTTTGGGTTAGCCTTCTGCGAGTCTAGTGGACCGGCGCTGATAAGGCATGATGGTAACGATAAAGAGCTTGAGGCTAAGGCTGTTGAGATTGCGTCTCAAATAGCCTGTGGACACACCTTCATCATACTTTTAGCCAACGCCTACCCAATAAATGTGCTGAATAGGGTTAAGATGGTCGAGGAGGTTGTTTCGATCTACTGCGCCACAGCCAACCCAATAGAGGTTATCGTTGCTGAAACAGAGCAAGGAAGAGGTATACTTGGGGTGATAGACGGCGTAAAACCAAAGGGCGTTGAGGGAGAGGAGCATAAAGAGCAGCGCAGAGCCTTCCTCAGGAAAATAGGCTATAAGAGGTAAAGAGAATTGAGTAAAGAAAAGAAGCTCACGATCATAGCAGAAATAAGCATCTTCCCAATAGGCGAAGAGACCAGCCTAAGTCCGTATGTAAAGAAGGCGGTCGAGGCGATTCGAAGTGTAGATGGGCTCAAGCTTCAAGTAACACCGATGTGCACGATTCTGGAGGCAACCGACTTAGAGCAGATACTGGAGGCGTTTAAGCGTGCTCACAAAGCGGTTAGAGAAGCCGGTGCTAAAAGGGTAGTCGCACACCTAAAAATGGATGATAGGTTGGATAAACCTCGGAGCATGGAAGATAAAGTTAAGGCTGTAGTAACCTAGAAAGGCTTTAATCCAGAGGGAGAGCACCATACAGCAGTGCATCATCTTGATCCGCTTAGGTGAGGTAATCTAGTGGAAAGGTGTAGAAGTTGGGTTATCATCCAGCGAGAAGCGCTGTAGTGGCGGCGTGGGGGAGAGAGGAGGAGAAGCTACCTAAAAGGTTCTTTCATCCAGAAGAGGATAGCACGGTGCTCGAGTATCTGCTTGACGCTGTTTGGACAGTTGCCGATGCTATCTACGTGATCTTTAGGAGAGAGCCTAGCCTTAAGCTGATAGAGGCGATCTCAACCTTTGGGGTTAAGATCATAATAGAGAACCGAAACCCGACTATTGTGTCAAGCCTTCTGATGGGGTTTAAAGCTAGTAGGAGCGAGCACTGCTTGGTGCTCAGAGAGAATCTGCCTTTCATTAAGCCGAATGTACTCCACGCGCTCTTCGAGTATGCAAAGGGGTATGATGCTGCGCTACCCAAATGGTCTAATGGTAGGATAGAGCCGCTTCTAGCTGTGTATAGGAGAAAGAGTTTCATCGCCGTGGCATCCAAGCATCAAACCGAAGATAATCTGCTCCCTGTTGTGGATAACCTCTACTCCATAAGATATGTGAGCGTTGAGGATGAGATCAAGCCGCTCGACCCTGACCTCGAATCCTTCTTCACAATAGATAGCGCGGAGGACCTTGCTAAAGCTAGAGAAAAAGTCACTCTGAAATATAAGATGTAACAAATAGATATCGGGAGGAAACTTGGGCGACATAGGACTATACTACGGCGAAGAACTTCTACGATATGCTTTCCCAGACCCACATAAGTTCAACAGGCAGCGCATAAGCTCTTTTTGGGAGGCTGTTCAAATCCTTGGGCTTCTGGAGAGAAGAGAGATCAGGGTTATGAAGCCAGTCTTAGCGTCTGAGGATTTGCTTGAGCTATTTCACACAAAAGAGTACATAGATTTCGTTAAGAAGATGTCTGAGATAGGCAGCGGGCTGCTTGATTATGGAGATACACCAGCCTTTAAAGGCGTCTTTGAAGCAGCGAGCTACGTAGTAGGCTCTGTTGTAGATGCCGTTGATAAAGTGATGAGTGGAGAGGTGGGGCACTGCTTCATACCAGTGGGCGGGCTGCACCACGCAAGGAGAGATAGAGCAGCTGGGTTCTGCGTCTTTAACGATATAGGGGTAGCCATAGTGTACGCTAAGAAGAAGTATAGTCTCAACAGGATACTTTATGTGGATATAGATGCACACCACGGAGACGGTGTTTTTTACGAATTCTATGATGACCCAGCGGTGTGGATAGCAGATATACACGAAGACGGAAGATACCTCTATCCAGGGACAGGCTTCAGAGAAGAAGACGGCTCACCACAAGCACCAAAAACAAAACTTAACATACCTCTACCACCAGGCTCAACCGACAAAGAGTTCGTCGAAGCATTTAAGGAAGTCGAGGAGTTCGCAAGAAGAGTTGAGCCTGAATTGATCTTCTTTCAGTGTGGTGCAGATGGGTTAGAAGGCGACCCTATAACTCATCTTAGGTACACCTACAGAGCACATAGACACGCAGCAGAAGTTCTTCACGAAATAGCCCACCGATTCTGCAAAGGTAGGCTCGTCGCCACAGGAGGCGGTGGCTACGATGAAAAGAATACAGCGGCAGCTTGGAGCTCAGTTCTTATGGCCTTCCTAGGACCGAGGTGGGAGATGCCTACTTCACCCGGCTATATGTTATAATAAACAGGGGTGCCCGGAAAACCTAGATCTTTAACTCTGGGATGAATGGGCTGGGTTTAAAGAGGAGGGATATTTGAGCAGGTTGCGATGACCTATGAGCCTACGTGGCGAGGTGAAATGGAAGTTTAGCCCATAGGGTAACGAGCTCTATGGGATGGGGGAGCTGTGAGCCCCCCGAACCAGCAGATGAGGAGATATAGGCGCAAAGCCCACTCTAAAGGCTGGAAGCTCCCAACTTCATTCAGCCGAGGAGAAGCTCACAGCCCCCATCTATGGCTTAGGGCTTCTAGTCTCTTAAGCGCCTCCTTTAGATGCTCTCTTTCTGCTTCTGCTGATTCTAAGTAGCCTCTTAGCTTGCGTATAGTTTCATCCATAACTCTGCGGTTGACAGGGTATGGTACACCATCCTTACCGCCATGCGCGAAGGTGAACTTTGCTGGGTCTCTCCAAGATGGCGGTGCACCATATATGAGCTGTGAAACAAGCGCTAGAGCACGAACCACCGCCGGACCTACACCTCTAACCGCTAGGAGATCTTCATAGTCTCTGGGTTGAATATCATACAGCTTCTTGAATATGCTCCAATCAAGCCGCCTCGGCATATCAAAGCTGGGGTAGGTTTCGGTCGGTTCAGAAGATTTAACCCAGTTGTCCAGCACGTGCTGCCCACTCAACAACCTTATGGAGCCGATAAGGTTTTCAGGCCTCCCTCTTACGAGGTCTACTGCGATACGCCTAGCCTCTTCCGACTCTTTTGCTGTCATATCCAGCACTCTCGCTTCCAATCTGGGTGCGGCTATACCGCTGTGTGGTGTGCAGACGAAGCTCTCCAATTGAGCACCAAGCCAATGGTATCGCCTCGCTAACCTCTCCTCTACATTCAACCCCTGCTGGATTATGCACCACTCACCCCTCTCCGATATGAATACCGCGTGGTGGTAGATGGGGTAGTTGCATTGTATGGCTGCTGTGTCCACTTTAGCTGCCATTCTGCTGCTATACTTTAGTTCGTTGACTGTATGCTCTGGCAGAGAGAGGGCTTCACAAATCTTCTCTATATCTGTCTGCGCCTTTAACGCTGACCTCCCCTTCCCGCCAGCAACTTCCACTCCGTGCTCCTCAAATCTAAGCGTATCCTTCAGCACACCACAAACCACTGTGGTTAAGCCTGAGGAGTGCCAGTCGAAGCCGAGCACACAGCCAAAAGCTTGAAACCAGAGAGGTGAGCTAAGCTTCTTTAATATGCCTGACGCACCTTCTTCTCTATACATTATCTTCAGCATAGCATCAGCTAGAGCCTTCATTCTTTTTGTGAGCCACTCTGGTGCGTGGCCGTAGTGTAGAGGAAGGTAGACTTCGCCCGTCTTCTTCAAAGCAACCAAAATAATATGATGCTGTTGGCTATTATAGTTGTTGTTAGGGTGTGAGGGTTACCGTGTCTCTTGGATACAGCACCACTTCCCTAATGTTCTCCTTCCCAGTCAGCACCATCATAAGCCGGTCTAAGCCGAGGCCCCAGCCTGAGTGTGGTGGCATACCCCAGTCGAAGACTTTAAGGTGTTCTGAGAAGGAGGCTGGGTTTAAGCCCAGCTCCACCATCCTAGCCTCAAGTTTCTGCCTATTTGATATCCTCCTACCGCCAGAAGCAAGTTCTAGCGCCCCATACTGTAGATCAAAGGACTTTGAGTGGTCGCCTTCCACATCTATGTAGAAGGGTTTAAGATGAGGCGGCCAGTCTGTTATGAAGTAGAAGCCTTTGTGGATCTCGCCGAGAACCTTTAGAGCTGAGTCTGTGAGGTCTTCACCATCCTCTATCCCGTAGCCAGCCTTCTGCAGATCTTTTATAGCATCTTTATATGTGATCCTTAGGAAGGGTAGGTTCGGTTTCTCTAAGTTATGCCTGAGTACAGTGAGTTCAGATTTATTCTGCTCTAACACCTCCTCTATACAGCGCGCAACCAACCTTTCGCAGACGCCCATCACATCCTCCATATCATAGTATGCCGCTTCGATATCAACACTTACGAACTCGCTAAGATGCCTTCTCGTATTCGACTTCTCAGCCCTAAAGAAGCTAGAGATTTCAAAGACCTTCTCTAAGGCGAGTGTGAGCTGCTCCTTGTATAGCTGTGGGCTTTGCGCTAAGTAGGCTTGGCGACCAAAATAGTCGAGTGCGAATAGCGTAGCACCACCTTCGGCAGCTTGCCCGATGATCTTAGGCGTCTGAACCTCAAGGAAACCCTCGTCTATTAGGCTACGCCTTATAGATTGCAGCGCGGTGTGGCGGATCTTGAAGACCGCTGCTACGCTAGGATTTCTTAGATCAAGCGCTCTTGCGCTGATTCGTAGGTCTAATGAGGCTGGTGTTCTACCTGTTGGGTCTATTGGTAGGGGGTGTGTGGCGTAAGAGAGCACCTTGAAGTCTTTCACTTCGATCTCAACTTTAACCGCTTTTGCTCTGCTCTTCTGCACAACACCATACGCAGTAACTATGCTTTGGCGGGGTGCTTTGAGCGCCTCCTCATATAGTTGACCCATCTCTTTGCGGAGGAGGAGCTGTATTATGCCTGTGGCGTCCCGCACCGTGATAAACGCTAGAGAGCCTAAGGGGCGTATATCCTCGATCCAACCAGCTACCCTCACACTCTGCCCAATCTGGTCTTCG
>JAAOZN010000053.1 GCA_011605775.1 Nitrososphaerota archaeon
CCCTGCTATAGTGGTTTCTGACGTACACCCCGGCCCATTTGCTAATGTTGGCAGCAGTAATATACCGTTCGAAATGCAGCAGCGGTTGTCGGATAAGTTTGCACCTTTAATCTTACATAGCTTTTCAAGCCACGACCTGAACCTTCCTTCAAAGAGGTATGTTGATCTACTACTTGAGAGTCTAAACCACCTTAAGTCGATCAACAGCTCTGGGGTTTGCACAGAGTTTCTTACAGAAACTTATGGCAAAGCTATCGTAAACGGTATTGCCTTCGATGGAACTGCTCTGCTAACCATTACTCTTGCGCCGGAGGGTATGGAGGATTTCCCAAGCGAGGTGAGTGAGAAGATTAGAGCCGATGCAGCAAAGCTGGGGTTTAACAATCTTATAATCGTTGACGCCCATAACTCGCAAGGAGAAACCAATAGTGCTTCTGAGCTTAACGATATAGTGGAAGCCTCCGAGAGGCTGCTTCAGAAACTCAGAGATTCTCCAAAATACCCCTTTAAAGTAGGTTTCAGCCACTCCTCAGAGCTCAACCTTACGTTTAAGCAAGATGTGGGTGCTGGCGGTATAGGTGTATTGCTCTTTGAAGTGGCTGGTAAAAGATTTCTGCTGGTTGGTGCAGACGCTAACAACGCGGTTCGAGGTTTAAGAGATAGGTTAGTTAATGGGGTGAAGATTGATGGTGTTAAGGTTGTTGAACTCTGCACGAGTGACACACATTCTGCTTCGGGTAAAGCCCGCTCACCAATAGGCTACTCGCCTCTTGGCGAATTGACAGGAGTCGATGAAATAATCAATGCTGTGAGAGCTTTGGCTAAAAAAGCTGAAGAGAGGCTAGCAGATGCGACGCTTACCACCAAATTAGCATACGCCCAAGTAAAGGTGATGGGGGAGAAGATTCTGAACGAGTTCTCGAGAATCTTTGATAACGTGTTTGAGGTGGCGAAGACTGGAGGTAAGATTCTACTCATCGAGTTTCTATTAATTATAGTCGCAGCAAGCCTAGCTTAATAGAGTCCAGCATCCCACTCATACTTTGCGTGCGCCAGAAGCTGCGCCAACCTAACAGGCTCGGGTATAGCGCCTTGCAGCGTAAATTTATCCAAGATCTGTACAGCTTGCTTATCGTCCACACCAGCAGTACGGATATAGAGTGTTGAGCCTGTTTTTAACACCACCTTTTTGCGACCACCTATCTTATGGTACTGTTGGATTTTCTGCTGCCAGCTTTGCGGGAAGTGGTGCTTAATATGGTGCTCTAATCCTTCTGATTCCTCGAAAGTTAAACCTACAACAGGCACGCCAGTCTCAAGATGAACCCTATCTATATCGATGATGTTAAATAGGCTTATTATGACGCCGCGAAGCATAATCACGTTTATATCGTTACGCCCAAGCCTATAAAACATACCTACTACAGCGTCGGTAGCGTCATCACCGCCCAAAGTTGCTGAGCCGAATACGAAGCCATCAACAACAAGATCCGCACGCATAACTACACCAGCTAAACAAGACCGCTCCAATACACCTATACGAAAACTCTCCGCTATACCAAGCGCCCTTATACCCCTCTTCTCCACTTTAACACGCAAACCTCTGGAGAGGAGTATGTAGAGATGGAGACACATAAGCGTATCTAAAGCATATTTATCTGCCCCTCTCTAGTAGAAAGGCAGAGAAGTTGGCTGAAAAACAGCAGAAAGAGGATGAACTCTACAACCTAAGGGGAAAGACGCTTAAAGTCTATCTGCACCTACTAACAAGCGATGAGCCTGTTGGTGTAAGGGAGATTCAGCGCAGATTAGGTTTTTCAAGCCCAAGCGTAGCCCTACATCACCTCGAAAAGCTTCTTAACATGGGGCTAGTTGAAAAAGATAATTATGGTAGATACAGTGCTACAAAGAAGGTTGATGCGGCTATCCTTCAGTCCTTCTCAAAAATTGGTCGGTTTATGCTGCCTAGACTCAGCTTCTACGCAGCCTTCTTCACAACACTCACTGCAGCGTACATAATCCAACACTTGGGTTCATCTGACATCTACGCTCTCGTCTTCGGCTCAGCAGCTACAGCTGCCTTCTGGTTTGAGGCGATTAGAACTTGGGTAAAAAGACCGTTCTAAACTTTAGAAATAATATAGAGGCGAGGGATCTAACTTGCGGTTGGATCGACCTAAGCCTTGGCTGCATATTACGCTAGGTATAATCTTGGCGCTAGCTTTGACACTCGCCATCAATCTCTTAACGATAAGATATGGAGAAAAGATCGGCTACGAGCAACCCATGAGATCTCTAGAAGCGCAAAATCCAGAGCAAGCAACCAGATCCACCACAATCCCCACTCTAGAATACATATGGCAGCAGCCATCCTCTCTACACACCATAATCTTCAGCTTGTTGATAGCGTTCTCCTCGGCTTCACTAGCCTATCTAATCTTGAACCATCTGTTAAAAAAGTGAAGACTGGTGCCCATATAACCCTCTTCTCGAAGATATCTGTAAATTTTTCTTATGCGCGTGAGTTTGATTTGAATAGGAAGGGTAAGGAGGTCCTCGTTAGCCTTACTCTAGATTACGTGTGTTCGTTCTTAGCTATTATATAGGTTGATGAATTGATCGACAAATAATCAACTATCGCAACTAGATGCGAGCTTTGTTAGATTGCATCTTTTCCCATTTCTCCAGTTCTTATTCTGATTACTTCATCTACAGGTAGAATAAAGATTTTTCCATCGCCGACTTTTCCAGTGTAAGCTTTTTCTCTCAGAATATTGACGACTCTTTCAACGTCCTTATCTTCCACAACAACCTCTAATTTGATCTTCGGTAGCAAGTCAACTCTGTACTCCTTTACACCACGCCACTGAAGAGCGATTCCTTTCTGCCGCCCTCTACCCTTCACTTCATAAACCGTAAGCCCTAGGAAGCCTTCTGCTGCTAAGGTATTCTTCACTTCATCAAGCCTCTCGGCTCTAATGATCGCTTCAACCTTCTTCATTCACAACACTCCCGTCTGTCAAAAAGATGCATAAGCTTTCTCACCGTGTTGAGAGATGTCAAGACCAACGTCTTCCTCTTCAGGCTTAACGCAGAAACCTAACCCAATATCAAGAGCCTTAAATATGAGCAGGGACACGGTGAAAGAATAGACCCAAGCGGCCGCTACACCTATTAGTTGAATGCCCAGTTGCTCAACTCTACCAAAAAGCAGCCCATCCACACCCCCTAACGCCTTTTCAGCGAAGAGGCCAGTTGCTATAGCCCCCCACGTTCCGCCTATACCATGCACACCCCACACATCAAGAGAGTCATCAAGCTGCCTTCGAACCCTAAACGCTGCCGCAACGTAGCAAAAGAAGCCTGCTCCAACACCTATAACTATTGCGGAAAGAGGGTTCACAAATCCGGCTGCGGGTGTTATTGCAACCAACCCAGCAACAACACCAGCCATCGACCCTAAAACGCTTGGCCTACCCCTAAAATACCAGCTCATAAGCATCCACGTAAGCCCAGCTGCGGCAGCTGCGGTATTAGTGACCATAAAGGCATTGGTAGCTGATAATCCTGCGGTCAACGCACTACCCGCATTAAAGCCGAACCATCCGAACCAGAGTAACGCTGTACCGAGTGCTACAAAGGGGATGTTATGAGGCTCCATAGCGACAGAGCCGAAACCTATCCTCCGACGTAGTACGAAGGCTGACGCTAAAGCAGCGGCCCCAGCATTTACGTGAACAACGGTTCCGCCTGCGAAGTCGAGGACGCCAAGCTGCCTTAACCACCCATTACTACCCCATACCCAGTGGGCGACAGGATCATATACGAAGGTAGACCAAAGCAGTATAAAGATGATGAGTGTGTTGATCTTCACCCTCTCAGCGAAGGCTCCTACGATTAACGCTGGCGTAATGACGGCGAACATTGCTTGGAACATTATGAAAGCTGCGTGAGGAATAGTAGCAGCATAGGTCGGATTCGGATTCAAGCCAACGCCCTGCAGCCCCAACCACTCAAGCCCTCCTATGACCCCTCCAAATGAAGAGCCGAAAGCTAATGTGTAACCCCAAAGAACCCATTGAACGCTGATCAGCATAAGCATAAGAAAGCATTGCATTATTATTGAGACGGCATTCTTCTGTCTAACCATCCCCCCGTAGAAGAAACCTAAACCTGGTGTCATAACCATTACCAAAGCCGTAGCCATTAATACCCAAGCTGTGTCACCCGAATCCAAAGCTGTCTCACCCCACCTTCATCATTAAGTTTGGTCGAGTACATTGGCGAAGGAGAATCAATCTATTACACGCACTTCCCCTATGTACCGCCATCTCTGCGCTACTCATCAAACATCCATCCACTACCATCAAAGACAATCATTTATATAGTTTATCTTCATAATGTCTGAACAATCGTCTACAGTAAAAGGAACAAACTGAATATATAGATAGTAATTCGTTTGCATAGCGGCTCAACCCTCTGTTTACAATGGTTGAAAGCTCTAAAGAGGGCGCTCATATCCGGATAACATTAGTTGGTGAACTTTGCATCGAGCAGATGACTTGTCAGCTGCGAGGTATGCTCTTAAACTAAGTTTCTGATAATCTATCCGCTGCTCGAGATTATGGTGTATTTTGATGTAAGGGTCTCCTCAAGTGTTTGGTGTGGCAGGTTAAATGTTATCACATAATCCTGTAAGATCGGCCCTAATTCACGTTCTTCTTCGGTGTTGAGTTCACGGTATTCAGATGATGGAGGTTCGGCGTGTGCTGCGGTGTAGAATCTTCTGATGCGCTCAAAGGCTGGGGTTGGAAGCTCCTCTCTTAGTCTGTAATATGAAAAATCCGTTTTGGAGACTATTTTCAGGTAGGTTGATTGTTCCAACACACCTTCCTCCACTAACGATGAAAGATATAGTTGTATGTCTTCTTTCGGCGGCTGTACACCTATTGTAGAATCGTCAACCCTACTTCTTATATAGATTCTTCCCCCAACCAAGCCGCTTGCTATATAGTTTCCCACGACCCTCCTTCTTGAAGACCGCGCCAACCCCAATATTATAATCACGCCTCCAGCCATATACTCACCTAAGTAGTCATCTGCACCTCCCCCTATGATAAAGTACGGTCTTCTATCCAGATACTCCCTCATCTGTATACCAGCCCTATTACCAACGCTTCCTCTAACAAACACCACGCCACCCTGCAGAGCTTGAGCTGCCACATCCCTCACATCCCCGTAGACGATAACTCTACCGCCGTGCATGGTATCAGCTACGTCGTCGCCACAGTTACCTTGCACAATGAAGTTTATACGCTGATTGAAATTCGCCAGACAGTCCCCGACAGTCCCTATAAGCGTAATAGTTGTTCCTTCCGGAGCTAGGGCTGCAATATTTGCACCTATGAATCTGTGCCCAAGCACGTTCAAAACCCTTATCCTCCTCCTACCCTTCCTCACCTCATCTAGGATCATCTGATTCAACTCGAAGGAGGAGAGGTTTGATGCGTCTATCAACGCTTCTTCTTCACGCTGCATATTGCTAAGCATTTCACTCACCTATAGTATGGAGCTGCCGTCTTGTATTAACCCCCTGCTTAAAGAGGCTACAAATAAACCGCTTGGCTCTGGTGTCCATACCGTTGCTGACGGCGATACACACCTTATCTGACACTCTTCGCTAGCCACGTAATAAGCTCTGTCGTCTTCGCCGAAGA
Source organism: Nitrososphaerota archaeon (assembly GCA_011605775.1). Classification (NCBI taxonomy): domain Archaea; kingdom Thermoproteati; phylum Nitrososphaerota; species Nitrososphaerota archaeon. The sequence continues at coordinate 5,718 of JAAOZN010000053.1, forward strand.
TGATAGGTCTGAACTTCGCTCTATCAACGAGCGCAAGCAGATATACATCTCTCCCATCACAATACCCAGCCACTACCGTAAACGGGCCGTCAAGCTGGCACCCTCTTGCCTCAGCCATAAGCAGCTTAACTTCATCTCTAATATTAGATGTGCTGACTGTGTACTCATAAGGGTTCTGAAGTATCAGAAGCGCCTGTCTAAGCGAGTAGCCCTTAACTCTAAGCAAGTAGTCCAGCATATAAGCTATAACCTCACTATCTGTGCCTACGAAGCTCAGATAGCCTGCTAACCTCAGTAGCTGAAGATTTGAGCCGTAGGAGCTTATGTCCCCGTTGTGGACTACAGCGACCTCGTTCGCTGAAAACGGATGAGACCAAACCGGTGTTGTACCTGGTGAGTTTGTCGGCTGCCTTGTGTGGGCTAGCCACAGATCAGCTTCATATCTATGTGTATTCAGCTCATACTCCCCAGCTACATCATGAGGGTACCCCACTCCCTTGAATACGTTTACATATCTCCCATATGAGAAGATTCTACCCCTAACCCCTCCCTCATCAAAGAGCCTTATGTTGATCTGATCTACTATGGATTGGAGAGTATGCGGTGAGGCTTCAGCCCTAACCTCATAAACCTTAAAGCCCCCCTTATGGTCAAATGTAGGCGTCTCCTCCCCTAAGATGATCAACCTGCTGCCCTTAGCGTAACTTAGTAGCGTAGACCTAACATAATGTAAAGTCTCAGGGGAATCAACAAATATCTTGATTCGAATAGGCGGTGCTTTTCCATCTGGAATATCAAAGTAGGCGAAACCCGCACCTAGACTGCTTCCTCTAAACCGCACACTCTCAATAGCTTTAACAGCGGTCAAATTACCGATCTTAGGCTCTCCCCTCTTTCTCAGAACGCCGAATACTCCGCACCCATGCTTGACAACAGGTATATGGTATCTAGGTTCCAGCAGCCTTCACCTTAAGCCTGTTCCTCGTACTCGGCTCTAGATCTACACTTCTTAGGAGTTCACGATTCCCTACTACAGATGTGTATATGCTGCTCACCCCGCTTGCGCCTGCGAGAAGCCTTATCTCGCCTTTGACTGCTAAGATGAAGTTTTCGAGTCTTTGGCGGGCTTCAGCGAGGTCGAGCCTCTTCCCCTCCTCATAACCTATAGCTATCAGCGCTGCTTTACTCAACCCAACGGCGTCTGCACCCAAACACAAGAGCTTAAAGGCGTCATCAGCCCCCCTTACCACACTTCCGCCGCTTAGAAGACTAATCTGGTTTCTAACAGGTACCCCTCCGTAGAAGAGTTCCCGCAGCGCCCAGTCTGCCTCAGAGGTCATAACCGCGACATCAAGTCCTATCGGCGGGTACATCAGATCTGTGTCTATGAGGACTGCGTCAAATCCTCGGCGTATCAGCTGGGGGAGTGAAGCCAAGCTCTCTTCTGTGGGAGGTACCCTAACGTAGAGCGGCGTGTCTGGAAAGGCTTTTCTGAACGGCTTCGTTTCGCACCAAGTATCAACAACAATAGCCCCAACACCATTCGGCACATCTTCCACTTCGTCTGCAGCATACATTATACGGCTTAAGTAGTTGGCGAGGTGCTCACCGTAATCATCCTTGTCAACGTACAGCATCAAACCCATAGCCTTAGCAACTTTAGCGAAGATCAATGTAAGCTCTTTAGGTCCATCCCTGAGGTGTGAAAAGTAGAGTGGGAGTGAAAGCCTCACCCCACTCAAATAGGCTGCGGTTTCAACAACCTCCCTGTATGGGTCTATACTCGGCCTTGTAACCTGCGCTCCATCTATGAAAAGGTAGTCACATACAGCTTTAGGAGGCTCTACAAAAGGAGGGCCTAGACTCCCAGTGCCAGCTAATGCAGGCTCACCTCCATTATGCCCATAGAACCCAGCGATCTCTCTTAGATGCCTAACCCTCTTTTGAGACCAGTACTCACCCTCCTCCACAACTCGACAGATCTTGCGCCCTTCTACCAACTTAACACCTAGGATAGATGCTGTCTCATCCCACATGTCGAACGCCTCCAGCAGATCCCTCCTACCTACAAGCTCGCTAACGCTTCTTAAACCGAGGGAGCTGACGATAAGCCTCAACTCTTCAACCCATCCTCGTACGAAGTTCGTAAGTTTTTCAACCGCCTTATCCAGAGAAAGAACCTTTTCTGAGTTGGGTGTAACCTTATTGGTCAGAAGGGTGGGGCAGTACCCTGTGTGGCATCTATGGCACATAATGCAACCCATTGCTATTAACGCTGCTGTACCCAGATAGACGCAGTCTGCCCCTAAAGCCATAAGTTTAGCAGCATCCTCAGCGCTGCTTACGCGCCCAGCCGCTATTACTGAGAAGCCTTCCCTAAGCCCCTCCTTTCTCAGCAGCTTGTCAACAGAAGCTACAGCTATTTCTATCGGTAAACCTACGTTGTCACTAATAACTAGGGGTGATGCTCCGGTGCCGCCACCAGCACCATCCAATATTATCCCATCGCCACCCATTCTTGCGACACCAGTCGCTATGAACTGCACGTAGTTTGTAGCCCCGACTTTAACGAAGACTGGTTTGCCAGTAGCCTCTTTTATAGCCTCTATCCTCCGCCCAAGGTCCTCTATTGAATATATGTCGTGGTGTGGTGAGGGTGATATAGCTGGTTTACCAACAGGTATTCTTCTAACTCTAGAGATGGGTTCTGTCACCTTAGCCCCAGGTAGATGCCCGCCTATACCCGGCTTAGCACCCTGACCGATTTTAATCACCACAGCCAACCCCTTATTCAACACATCCACGTCTACACCGAACCTAGCCGAAGCCCACTGCACAGTAATTCTCCTAGCTTTAGCCACCTCAGGGTGCAACCCACCTTCTCCTGTTCCAGCCAAGGTTTCTGTGATGTCAGCAGCTTTAGCTAGCGCGATGTTCGCTACACCTGAGAGGCTGCCGAACGACATATCGGCAAAATATATTGGCGCTGAGAGCTGTATTCTACCTCTACCTATATTCACCTTACTATCCACTGTGTTCTGCGGATCACAAACCGCTTTGAACCTCAATCTATCTAAAGGTCTTGACGACTTTTCTTCAGGCGGAGCCCACATCCTAACCGCTCTGCCCGTCTCAGCCAATGATCTGATGTGCATTATCTTCTGGGTCGTCCAAAACTCCTTCTGGATCTGCTTAGGTAGGTTGATGTAATGATCTAAGACCTTAATTTCAGAGATCTGTAAACCCCTATCCCCAGCGCCGTGCTGTCTGAGCAAGCCTAGGAGATTCTAAAAAAGACTAATGTTTTTAAATACATAGTACATCATCTTGGCATCAGAATGTACCGATTTGATACAACTATTGGTAAAAGAGGGAGAATCTGGTATAATCTTCAGACGACTTTATGACCCATTATCTACGTTTACCGAGCGGGGCCTTCTTGTTGACTCTCTCACGTTGTAGGGGGTGATGCCCTTTAACCCGCATCTAGAAAATGTGTGAAAGAAAATCCATCTTCCACAAAAGCTAAAGCCTTTGGCATCCTAGATATCTTGGCTTCTGAATTCAAATAGGTAGGTTGAAGTCTTCTTTAGCCGTAGTCAAAACCACATGTGTGTTTGTTCGCTCGACGTATGGCATCTTCAGAAGGCTCTTGGTGAAGTTACTCAAGCTCTCTCTGTTTTTAAACTTCGCTATAACTATGGCGTCTGTCTCCCCTGTGACGTCATATACTGCGCATACACCCGGCATCTCTGCTACGCTCTTCTCAACCTCAACCAACTTACCCTTAGAAACCACGATCTCTGTTACAACCGTTATATCATAACCCAGTTTACTGTAATCTATGATTGCTGAGTAGCCTTTTATGATCTTAGCCGCTTCAAGCTTCTTTACTCTAGAAAGTACTGTACCTACAGCTACACCCACTCTTTTAGCGACCTCCCTATAAGAACGCCTAGCGTCCTCAAGATACTCTTTAATTATCCTTCTATCAACATCATCTATCTCCAAATCCAAGGAGATACAAACAAACCTTACTTATAAATATACTTAGACGTGGGACTCAGACAAATGTTCAGCAAAAGAAGAGATAGATATAAATATGTCACAATCTGCACCTCCACCTGTGGTCATATGACGATTAAAGAAGAGGAAAAAAGATTACAGTCCTTAACACCTGAAGATGTCATCTCCTCGATCAAAGAAAGTAAGGTCAGGTTTGTTGACCTACAGTTCACGGATTTAGCGGGTAGACTGCAGCACGTGACCATACCGGCGCGAACGCTCGACGTAGATTCTTTTAAGGTTGGTGTGCCTAAATTAGACGGTTCTTCGATAAGAGGGTTTGTTGAGATCTACGAATCTGATCTTCTTCTAGTCCCAGACCCAACAACATACGCTCTCCTGCCTTGGTACGGTGAGGATATCAAGACCGCTAGACTCGTCTGCGACGTATATCGTGGTTTCGGCGCTGGTCGTCTACTCTGGGACCCTAGAGCCATAGCTCAGAAGGCTGAGGCTGAGCTGGTTAAACTAGGTTACACCACATCATATTGGGGTCCTGAGGTCGAATTCTTCGTCTTTGACAAAGTGGTTTGGGATACGCTCTCACCCTATAGAGGTCAAAGCTACTCAATCGAATCTAAGGAGGCTGCGTGGAACAGCTCCGGCTACCCTATACGCTTCAAAGAAGGCTACTACCCAGCACCCCCCCAAGACACGCTCATGGTATTTAGAAGCGAATGCGTAAAGATCTTAGAGGACTACTTTGGAGTTAAATGTGACGCACACCACCACGAAGTCGCTACAGCGGGGCAGTGTGAAATCGATATACTCTACAACACACTGACCAAATCTGCTGATAACGTAGCCACCTACAAGTATGTTGTGAAGAATGTGGCTGTGCAGCATAACATGGTTGCGACTATGATGCCAAAACCCATATTCGCCGATAACGCCTCGGGCATGCACGTGCATATGAGCATATGGCGAGATGGTGTAAACCTATTCTACGATGAGCGAGACGAATACGCTGAATTAAGCCAAGTCGCAAGATACTACATCGGCGGCCTCATGGAACACGCTGAAGCACTATCAGCCATAGTCTCACCGACCACAAACTCCTACCGAAGGCTTGTGCCAGGCTACGAAGCACCTGTATACGTTGGGTGGAGTAGGAGCAACAGATCAGCGACGATCAGAATACCCGTTTATGAGAGAGGCCCTAAGAGCGCCGCTAAGAAACGCATCGAATACAGACCACCAGACCCATCAGCCAACCCCTACCTCTGCTTCGCAGCCCTACTGGCGGCTGGGCTAGATGGTATTAAGAAGAAGATCGAGATAGGCGATCCCCTCGACGAAAACATCTACAAGCTGACGCCTGAAAGAAGGCGTGAACTCGGCATAAAGGAGCTCCCAGGAAGCCTAAAAGAGGCGGTGGAAGCGTTAAA
>JAAOZN010000054.1 GCA_011605775.1 Nitrososphaerota archaeon
GATGTGGTCATAGCCGGAGGAGGGTTGGCTGGTCTACTAGCAGCAAGGGAGGTTGCTTCTAAAGGGTTGAATGTCGCTGTCTTCGAAGAGGATCTAGAAATAGGTGTACCTGATAAGTGTGATGGGCTTGTGAGCATGAGAGCCTTGATGAAGCTGGGCGTGATCCCAACCAGTAAAGCGGTGCAGAACACCATAAAGAGGGTGCTCCTATACCCACCGAGCGGAAAACCAGTAGAAGTGGAAGCTTCGAAGCTAAAGGTCGTTGTATTAGATAGGGGCGTATTCGATAAAGACCTCGCTAAAGCAGCTTCATCAAAAGGGGCTGAGATAATACTTGGCGAGAGGGTCACTAAAGCGGTTGAGAAGGAGGGATGTGTTAGAGTTGAGGCTAGCCGCATCTCTAAATCTAAGATCTACATCGAAGCAAAAGGGACATCGGCGCTACCTGCCGATAAGCAGAGATCACTAATACCAGCAGCGAGATTTGATATCGAGGCGAATTGGGTACAAGAAGATGCTGTAGAAATATATGTAGATAGCACTAAATATCCCTGTTTCTTTCTTTGGGTTATACCAACAGGTAAGGATTCAGCGAAGGTAGGGGTTGCTGGGCGATCCATAAACTGCTTCACCGCATTGGACGAATTCCTGAAACAGAAGGGGGGAGGTCGGGTGATTAAGAAGGTTTCAGCTCCCATCTATGTGGGCGGACCAATAGACAGCTTTGTCAAGGGAAGGATGATGGTAGTCGGGGACAGTGCCGGTCAGACAAAACCCTCAACAGGAGGAGGAATATACTCCTGCGGGTTAGCTGGCGTCTTCGCGGGTCAAGCAGCAGCAAAATACCTTTTGGAGGGGGATCTTGATGCGCTTCACAAGTATAGCCGAAGCTGGCTGCGCCTATTTCACGAAGATTTTAAGACAAGTTTACAAGGGCGGAGAATATATGAGAAGATGGATAACAGAAGCATAGAAAAGGTATTCAACTTTATTAGAGAAAAGGGTCTGCTTAACGATCTTCTTCAAGAAGATGGTTTTGACGAGCATTCGAAGTGGATTAGGAGATGCTTGGGTTTAGAGGAGTTGGTTAAGATCTTCTCAATAGTTGCTGCTGAGGAGGTTAGATCCCTCATAAAACAAGTTGGCGACTATTTGATGCAGAGAAGATAGGTTTATGTGTGGCTTGAGATGGGAATAAAGAAGATGAACGAAGAATCTGCTAAAAACCTTAAGATCGCTTTTGCGCAGACCTATCCGAAGTTCGGTGAAGTTAAGGAGAACGTTGAGGAGGCTATAAAGCTGATTAGAGGCGTTGATGCAGACTTAGTTGTGCTACCTGAGCTCTTTAACACAGGCTACGCTTTCCTAACCAGGGATGAGGTAAGAGGATTTGCAGAAGAAATTCCAGGTGGCGAAACCTGCAGAATCCTTGTGGAAGAGTCTGGGAGGCTTAGAAAGAGTATTGTGGCTGGTTTGGCTGAGAGGGATCTTGATGCGCTCTATAATGCTGCTGTCCTAGTTTCAAAAGGTAGGTTCGTTGGCTTATATCGTAAGTTACATCTGTTTAACAGAGAGAAGGTCTTGTTTAATGAGGGTGATCTTGAGCCTAGGGTGTATGTGGTTGATGGTGCTAGGATAAGTATGCTGATCTGCTTTGATTGGCTCTTCCCAGAAATATGGCGTGTTCTAGCTCTAAAGGGTGCTGAGATCATAGCCCACCCCTCAAATCTAGTGCTCCCAAATTATTGTCAAAGAGCTATGCTGGCTCGCTCTTTCGAGAACCACATATACACGATAACAGCGAACAGGGTTGGAGAGGAGAAGAGGGGCGACTACCACCTAAAATACACGGGTAGAAGCCAGATCGTCAGCCCGAAGATGGAGGTTCTAGCATCAGCCTCAGAAGACCGTGTAGAATGTAAAGTGGTTCAAGCGGATCTTGAGCAGGCGCGCAATAAGAAGGTGACCGAATTAAATGACATCTTTAGGGATCGGCGCCCGAGGTTCTATAGGCTCCTAACTAGACCAGCCCGCTTTGCTAAGCCATTCTTTTAACCGAAGATTTATCTGCTTACTCCATCTTCTCCAGAGATTCGAGCTCGAACCTATATATCTTCTCGATGGAGACGCTGTATTCTTCGCTTAGGAACTTCATTAGCTTCTCGCTGAGCGGTGCTTCATAGACCTTGATGCTGAATATGTAGATCTGCCCCTTCTCCACACCGTTCAGTAGAGCCGCGTCTAGCACATCTAATGTGGCTATGTATCTGCCGTCTGGGAGCCTGTCATAAAACTGCACATCAACTTTTCTATTAGCGGAGTCTATGTCAAGGGGGTAGCCCGTGTACTTAACGGTGCCTACATAGATGAACTCAGCTCTAGATATCTCTTCAGCGACCCACTTTGGGAGGCCGACCAAGCCTACTTCACCTGTAGATCTCGGTGAGCGGCTGCTGGACTGTAGCGACTTCCTTCCTCATAACCCTCAGCCTAGCCTCTATCTTCTCAGCTTCTTGAGCAAGCGGGGTGATGTCTAGTGAAACATCTGGCACCAGTTTACAGAAGGCTGTGAGCGCCTTTACTGCTGCGGTCGCATCAGCTATATTCTCTCTAGCCTTGACTACTAGGGCGACTACATCAAAGTTCTCCCATCTACCCTCGTTGAGCAGCGTGCCCGGTATGCCTGTTACCATCCCTAGCCTCATCTGCTCTAACCCAGCACCCTCAATAAGCCTTCTAGCCCTCTCTGTGCTGCCTACAGCCATAACGTCGTGTGTGCTTGATGTCAGAGCAGCCTCTTCCACCGGTCTGCCGACTATTGTTACGATCATCCTACAGTAGTGGTCCTTAGACCAAGAGAGTATCTTCTTGGCGAGAGCCCTATCTAAAGCTGGGTTCGGTGTAAACTCGGCTGAGAATACGGCCAACTTAGGCTTCTCCGAAGCGTGTATCCTCGCTGGAAACTTCGGCTTCCCGTCGAAGATAAGCGAGATCGGTGGGAAGTGAGGCGAATCTAGCACAGCGATCTGATCGAGCTGAAGCGCCGCTATGAGGTAGCTCGCTGAGATGCTGCTGACCAACCCGACCGAAGGGAATCCGTCGACCACAACACCATCTCTGAGGTTGATATCCTTATATCTACGAACTTCTATCTCCAAGCCCACCACAACACACCACACCAAACAGGCAATTAAACATATAGAAATAAACTAGAGAGAATTCTCCTTGTCAGATCAGATCTCTGCCTCTAGGGTACACGGTGAGCCAACATATGAGAATGAGGTTGTTTTGTTATTTGGTTTATTGATCCCCTATTGTGAAGACGAATTCGTAATAGATCGGTATTTCGGCTCGTTCCCTGATTGTATCGCAAGGCGCAATGGTGAGGAGATAGGCATAGAGTTCGAGTTGCTAGCTTCTAACTTTTATGATCAAGGACACGACGAGCATCCTAATTTGGCTAAATGTAAGCTGCTAGTTTGCTGGGAGAACGACCTTCAGAGGAAGACAATTATCAAGGGCGGCAAGTCTTTTATAATTATTAAAGGCTTCGAGATAGAGGTTCTAGCATTAAAGGAGATTGTTGACGAGTTAAGAAAGAAGGGCATAATCTTGGTGGGTGAAAAAAGACCCGACATAGGCGAAGCAAATAAGGAAAGATTCTTTAAGCAGCTCGAGGAAAACGTTGGGAAAGAGAAGTTCATGTGGATAAAGGAACTATATGATGAAGTTAGCTTGCGAAGAGAATTTGAAGTGAGGTGGGGTGGGGGTGGGACTTTGTTCACTATGCGCTTCTTCGTTAAGGAATGGGGCGTCGACCCCTTGGGGATTCAGGGAAACGGCAGTATATGGATAGGCTATACTGGAAACCCTGCAATTAATCCCTGGCTACCACAAGAGACACAAAAGGCTCTACGACAGCTCTTCAAACGGAAGAAAGAAAAAGAAAGATGGCATACAGTACCTCTCAACAACTTAGAAGACCTAAACAAGATCAAAGAAGCACTAGACATCATCACAGAACACTCAAAACGCCTGCGATTATGTTGGCAGAAAGATCCGTAAAAATTTTGCAAAAGTTCTAAAAACTTCTCGCTTAATACAGCCATTTTCTCTTTGAGGGAGTGGGAAGAATATTCTAAAATATTATGAAACGGTAGGTGCGAAGAACTTTGGCAAATCTCTTCACACATATACGTTCTACTCTACCACTCAAACCTTCCTCTTTCTAGAAGAAAAGCACTTTACAGATTAGCGCCACAATACTCGTCATCAAGAACAACGCTTCTAGCTCTTTTCACGAAGGTCTCCATTTTGGATAGATCCTTCACACCAGGCTTTGACTCAACACCTGAAGAGACGTCTACCGCATACGGCTTGACACACTCCACAGCTTCACTAACATTTGATGGGTTGAGACCACCTGCAAGTATTAGAGGCTTTGGATAGATCGCATCCCTTATGCGCCTACTTATCTTCCAATCGTGGACAACCCCTGTTCCACCAAGCCGCCCTTCAGCGAATGTGTCTACAAGAATTCCATCGGCGAATCGAGCCTCACGGATCACTCTATTAACAACCCCTTCTGAAGCAGGCAAGGCTCTGACAAGAGTTACGGAAGGCAGTCTTTCTCTAACGACACCCAGCTCCGTCAAATCCTCTCCGTGGAGCTGAATGACGTTCGGCTTCAAAAGCATATAGGCTTCTAAAACCTCTTCTAAGCTCTTAGGCACAGTAACAAGCACACTCTTAACATTCTTGGGGACGAGTTTGAATAAGCGCTCAGCTTCATCTAATTTCAGGTTTCTTGGCGAAAATGGAGCGCCGACTACAAAGCCTATAAAGTCAGCGCCTATTTTGCAAGCAGCCTCCAAATCTTCTTCTCTAGTTATGCCGCAGATCTTTACTTTAACGGTTCTCATAAGCCATCACAAGCTCCCTCACTTTACCCTCGACATCCTCAGCCAACATTATCGCCGAGCCGACAAGGAAAGCCTTTGCACCATAGCCGCGCAATCTACGAACATCCTCAGCCCCTTGTATACCGCTCTCACTAACCACAACCTTGTCACCTAGATCGACATTAGCCAGAACCCTCCTTGTTGTCCCTAAATCTACTCTAAGAGTCCTCAGATCTCTGTTGTTGACACCCAACATATCGGCTTCTGTTCTAACAGCATCCAACAACTCCTCTTTAGTATGAACCTCGAGCAGAACCTCCAAGCCATATGAATGGGCAAGCTGAATGAAACCTTCGATCGAATCTTTCGGATAACCTCTTTTAAAAACAGAATAAATCAGCAGAACGGCGTCCGCACCAAGCTTAGCCGCAGCCTCAACTTGAAGAGGATCGACAAGAACATCTTTCATCAATACAGGTAAATCGACGTGCCGCTTTACCTCAGCTAGCCAAGCAAGATAACCACCAAAATGCCGTGCTGAAGTAATTACCGAGATGCCTGCAGCCCCTCCACTTTTGATCGCTTTAGCTACGTCAGCAGGGCTTACAATCTGCCTCAGTTTTCCAGAGGATGGTGAAGCTGGTTTAATTTCTGCTATTATTGGAGCGTGTGTACACTTGGTTATGGCTTCCTTCAAGCTCATTTTAGGATGAACAGGCTTTCTCTCATCTATGTTGTAGTATCCATTTCGCAAAGATTCAAAAGTGTCAGCGACTAATATGTCTAGAAAATCAACCATATCTTCTCTCTAACTCCTCCAGTTTTTCAACACAACTTCCATCATAGAACTTAACTAGCTCCTTAAGTTTTCTATAGGAAGCACCACTTTCTATTGATTTCTGCGCAAGCTCCAACGCGTATTTGAAGTCGTCAGCAACACCCCCTACGATGACACCGGCTGCCGCGTTGACTGCTACGATGTCTCGTTTAGGATCACCTGCTTTCAAGCATCCATATATTATCTTAAAAGTTATTTCCGCGTTCTCTTCAGGGCTCTTTCCGATAATGGATTCAACTGTAGATCTTTCTACGCCGAGATCCGTAGGAGTAACTTCGAACTTCCTTATTTCACCTTCCCTAAGCCAAGCTATCAACGTTCTCCCTATGGTTGAAATTTCGTCCAAGCCATCTAAGCCATGTACAACCATAGCTTCTTGCAAACCCAGTTTACTAGCTACTTCTGCTATCTTCGCAACAAGTCTAGCTTCATAAACGCCAATCACCTGAGCAGATGGCATCGCTGGATTTGTCAGCGGCCCTAGAATGTTAAAGACTGTCCTTATTCCAATCTCCCTCCTTACACTGGCTACATTTTTCATAGAAGGGTGTAACGCAGGGGCAAAGAGGAATCCTATACCGATTTCTTCAATAGCTTTTTCAATCCTCTCTTTTGGGACATTTAAGTTTAGTCCCAAACGCTCCAGCACATCGGCGCTTCCACTTTTGCTTGTAAACGATCGGTTCCCGTGCTTGGCTACGGATACACCTGCTCCTGCAACAACAAACGCCGCAGCGCTACTGATATTAAATGTCTTTATTCTGTCTCCGCCAGTTCCACAAGTATCCACAAGGCGCCTATTCACCTTTGGGTTTACTTTATAGCAGCATTTCCGCATAGCTTCGGCGAAAGCTGCGATCTCTTCAACGGTTTCACCCTTCATTCTCAAAGCGGTAAGAAACGCAGCTATCTGCGAGAGTGTAGCTTCTCCGTGTATTATTTCTTCCATTGCTTTATATGCCTCTTGATAGGAAAGATCCACCTTTTCGACAAGTTTTGTGATCGCTTCTTGCATCATTTTTACCACAGTTCAAGAAAATTCTTAAGAATACCCTTACCCTCCTCGGTAATTATTGATTCTGGATGAAATTGCAACCCCTCGATCGGGTAGATCTTATGGCGAATACCCATAATTTCACCGTCATCAAGAGCTATAGCGGAAACCTCAAAGCAGTTTGGAAGAGTAGCAGGATCTACAACAAGCGAGTGGTAACGTGCAGCTTCGAGCGGGTTCTTTATCCCCCTAAAGATACCTTTTCCATCATGCTTTATTTTGCTTTTCTTCCCATGCATTACTCGTTTAGCTCTTATAATGCGAGCACCAAAAGCCCAAGCTATACCCTGATGCCCTAAGCAAACTCCAAGGGTGGGTATCTTTGGACTTAGCTGCCTCAGAATCTGGGAGCAGATGCCAAAGTATCTCGGCTCCTCAGGCGTACCTGGACCTGGGGATATCACAATTCTCACTGGCTTAAGCCGCTCAGCCTTCTTAATTGTTAGTTGGTCGTTTCTGTAGACGAGAGGGGTTGCACCGAGTTCACCAAGGTATTGAGCGAGGTTATAGACGAAGGAGTCA
>JAAOZN010000055.1 GCA_011605775.1 Nitrososphaerota archaeon
GAGCTTCACAGAGATGAGATAAGACAGGCGAGTTATGTTGCCTGCCCAGGGTGTATGGCAGTTACTTCAATACTCGCTTTAGCGCCGTTTATCAAAGCAGACCTTATAGATAGGAAGCATATTGTGGTCGATTCAAAGATAGGCTCGTCTGGTGGTGGTACGAAGCCGAGCTTAGGCACGCATCACGCTGAGAGGTATGGTGTGATCAGACCGTATAAGCCTGTTGGGCATAGACATACGGCTGAGATAGAGCAGGAGTTGAGCCTGCTTGCGAACGAGAAGGTTACGATATCGATGTCTCCTCACGCAGTAAACATCGTTAGAGGGATATTGTGCACTATACACACCTACCCTAAGAAGCCGATAACAGCGCCAGAGGTTTGGAGGACTCTCAGAGGCTTCTATAGAGAGGAGCCTTTCATAAGATTTGTTAGAGATAGGAAGGGGCTTTACCGATACCCAGATCCGAAGATCGTGGTCGGGTCGAACTTCTGTGATATTGGGTTTGAGGTGGATGAGCACGCGAACAGGCTTGTTCTGCTCTCAGCGACAGACAACTTGATCAAGGGTGCGGCTGGCTCTGCAGTGCAGTGTATGAATGTGATGCTCGGGTTTGATGAGCGGATGGGTCTAAATGTAGGTGGCTTACATCCGGTGTGAGAGAAGGATGCTGATCGTAATCAAAGTCGGGGGGAGCATATTAGGAGAAGGTGTACATCCAAATATTTTGGATGATCTGAAAGCGGTCGCCTACACAAACAAAGTAATCCTAGTGCACGGTGGCGGAAAAGAAGTGACAGAGGTCGCTGAGAAACTCGGTAAAGAGCAGAAGTTCGTGGTCTCGCCCGAGGGGATAAGAAGCAGGTACACAGACTGGGAGACCGTAGTGATCTATAATATGGTTATGTCGGGTAAGATGAATAAAGAGATAGTCACCACGCTTCAGCGCGTAGGCATACCGGCAGTAGGGTTATCCGGGGTAGACGGTGGGTTGATAAGAGCGGAGCGTAAGAAGAAACTCATTATAGTAGATGAGAGGGGAAGGAAGAGGATTATAGACGGAGGCTACACAGGGAAAATAAAAGGCGTGGACGCTGCGCTGCTAAACCTACTGCTCGAAAAAAATTACCTACCCGTCATCTCACCAGTGGCGTTAGGAGATGAGTACGAATTCCTTAATGTCGACGGCGATAGAGCCGCTGCATACATTGCTGGCGGCGTAAAGGCTGATAAAGCGATCTTCCTAACCGATGTCAAAGGGCTCATACTGGAAGGCAAGCTCGTTGAGAAGATTTCAGCAGCCGAAGCTAAGAACCTCTTACCAAAGATAGGGTTCGGGATGGAGAAGAAGGTCTTAGCAGCGTTAGAAGCTCTGCAAATGGGTGTAAAAGAATGCGTAATCGCCTCAGGTCTCTCAGAGAACCCGATCTCAACGGCGTTAAAAGGCGAGGGATGTACGGTGATCTACGGTGAATGAAGCAAGCATATTTGCGACCGAAGACCGATACTTCGCACCAGTATATCAGAAGTATCCCGTGGCTATAGTTAGAGGTGAGGGTGCTAAGCTCTGGGATGCTTCTGGTAGAGAGTACATAGATTTTATGGGAGGGTATGGTGTAGCGGTAGTAGGGCACTGTAACCCCTATGTCGTAGAGGCTATTAAGAGGCAAGCCTCTAGGCTAATAACCTGCCACGGCTCACTTTATAACGACGCTAGAGCCGAGTTCCTAGAGGAGCTCGCCTCGATAAGCCCAGATGGTTTGACGAAGATCTATCTTGGAAACAGCGGAGCTGAAGCGGTCGAATGCGCCATAAAGCTTGCACGCAAAGCCACTTTTAGAAGAGAGATTGTAGCAATGTCAGGGGCCTTCCACGGCAAGACCATAGGTGCACTCTCGGTAACATGGAACCCTAAATATAGGGCATATTTTGAACCCCTCCTCATTGATGTTAGGTTCGTGCCTTTTGGTGATATTCAGAAGGCCTATGAGGCAGTCTCAGATGCAACCGCAGCCATTATAGTTGAGCCCATCCAAGGAGAAAGCGGTATACACCCAGCACCTCGAGGGTACTTGGAGGCTCTTCGCAAGATTGCTGACGAAAAAGGTTGCTTACTCATCTTCGACGAAATCCAGAGCGGTTTGGCTAGAACTGGGAGGATGTGGGCTCACCAACACACTCAAGCCAAGCCCGATATATTGTGCACAGCAAAGGGTTTGGGCGGAGGCTTCCCGCTGAGCGCTACGATAGCGTCAGAGAAGGTTATGTCAGCGTTCAAACCCGGGGACCACACATCAACATTTGGCGGCAACCCCTTGGCTTGTGCAGCTGGCTCAGCAACCGTACGCTACTTGAAGGAGGAGGGGCTTGAGAAGAGGGCTGAGCGGCTCGGCGAGAGGTTGAAGAAGGGTCTTGAAGCACTTAAAGAGGGGCATAAAGTTGTGAGGGAGGTTAGGGGGATGGGGCTTATGCTCGCTATGGAGCTTAGGTTCGAGGTTAAGAATATATTATTATCAGCCCTGAAGAAGGGTCTAATCCTACTCTACTCTGGGAAAAATGTTCTGCGCTTCCTACCACCACTAGTGATAACAGAGGAGGAGATCGACCGAGGGCTGATGGTGCTAGACGAGCTTCTGGCTGAAGAAGACCGAGCTCACTTTCAAGCCCTGTCTTCAGCGTGAACATGCGGTAACCACTCCAAAGGCTTTTAAAATCCGCCACATTACTTTTTGACCGAAAAAATGTTTGACTGCGTGCTCATACACTACGGCGAGATAGCATTAAAGGGGCTCAACAGACCATTCTACGAAAGGAAGCTAGTTGAGAACATAGAGAGGGCGCTCGAAGGTGAAGAATACGCTGATGTGAAGAACATTCACGGCAGACTCATCCTAGAGTTGAATGAAAGGTCCGACGTTAGCCGGATCGAGGAGAGGCTCAAAAGGGTCTTCGGCATAGCGTGGTTCGCATTCTGCCACAGAACAGAAGCCGACAAAGAAAGTATAATAAAATGCGTCGACAAAAACATACCCTTCAACCCCGGGGAGAAGGTAAAGGTATCTACTAACAGAGCCGACAAAACCCTACCCTTCACATCCATCGATCTAAATAGGGAACTTGGAGCACACCTAGTAAACACATTTAACGTTAAAGTGTCGTTAAAGGTGCCTGAAAAGGAGGTCTTTGTCGAAATAGCGGATGGCGAAGCATACATCCACACACAGAAAATAAAGGGGTTGTGTGGTCTCCCAGTAGGTGCATCTGGCAAGGTTCTGCACCTTCTATCTGGTGGCATAGATTCGCCTGTTGCTGCTTGGCTGCTTATGAAGCGGGGCTGTGAAGTAGACTACCTCCACTTTCACGCCTTCCAAAGATTTGATGAAAGGTGGAACGCTAAGATCCTTAATCTTGTTAAGGTGTTGAACCGCTACTCCTTCTCAGCACGAATCTTCTTTGTATCCTTCTCACCCTTTGAGATAGAAGCTATGAAGGTGCCTCTCAAATACAGGCTGATCTTATTCAGAAGGTATATGGTGAGGGTTGGTGAAAAGATCGCCAGCAAATACGGCATAGCAGCATTAAGTAGCGGCGAAAACCTCGCGCAGGTCTCTTCGCAAACACTTGAAAACCTGTCAGTGATAGAGCGCGCGGTCTCCACACCCATACTCAGACCCCTCTTGACGTATGATAAGAATGAAACCGTCAACTTGGCGAAGCAGATTGGAACATTTGAGCTCTCCATAAGGCCCTACAAAGACTGCTGCTCGCTCTTCGTAGCGAAGCATCCAGTAACGAAGGCTAGGCTTGAGGATGTTAAGAGGATAGAAGGCGAGATGAACCTTGATGAAGCCGTAAACACAAGTGTTGAGAAGGCTGAAGTGGTGGAGGTTAAAGAAGCACTATAGGCAGCGAATGCTACCCAAAATTTAAGAATTTATATGTAGGGTAGTGATGAGGATAAAGGGTAGTGTATAGTGGGTTGGACGATATAGACCAAAAGATCATCGAAATCTTGAAGAGGGATTCGAGAACACCATATGTGAAGATAGGTCAAGAGGTTGGTCTGTCCGAAGCTGCGGTTAGAAGGAGAGTGCAGAACCTTATTCAGTCGGGCGTTATCAAAAGGTTCACGATCGAGGTCGAAACTGGTGGTGCCAACGCCATAACCCTCTTAACAGTTTCTTCAGCCACACCCACCCAGAAGGTATCTGAGAGGCTCAAAGAGTTAAAGAATGTCGAAGTAGTTCACGAAATCACAGGTCAGTTCGATATAGCCGTCTTCATATCAGCATCTAACATCGCAGAGATAAACAGATGTATAGACGAAATACGCAAAATAGAGGGGGTAATGACGACAAATACCGTCATAGTTCTGCGTACTATCCGATGAAAATCATACGAAAAACAATATATATAAAGCCGAAGTAGGCTGGTTAGGCGCATCACTAAATGAGCAACAAAAAGGTGGATGTTGACGATCTACTTGCTGAGGCTGCTCTTGGCTATTCTAACCTATACAACAATCCGCCTAAAGACTCTAGGAGGATCCGCCTACTCGACTCAACGCTTAGGGAAGGTGAGCAGGCTCCGGGGGTAACTTTTACTCATAGGCAGAGGCTGCAGATCGCCTGGATGCTCGACTATTTTGGTGTAGATGCTATAGAGATCAGCCCGATTATTTCGCCTGATCACCTGCGTTCAACGAAGGAGATCATCCACGCTGGTTTAGAGGCTGATATAGTTGCTCACATTCGCGCCTTAAAGTCTGATATCGATGAAGCATTAAAGTGTGATGCTGAATGGATAGCTATGTACCACTCCGCCTCAGACATACATCTCGACTACAAGCTTAGGGTTTCGAGGGAGGAGGCGATAAGGAGGTCTGTGGAAGCGGTAGAGTATGCTAAGAGCCACGGGTTAAAGATGAGGTTCACACTAGAGGATGCGAGTAGGGCTGAGCCAGATTTCCTAAAGTGTTTCGCCAAGAGCGTAGCTGAAGCCGGGGCTACGAGAATAGGCTTGCCAGACACGGTAGGAGCTTTACGCCCGCAAGGGATGTTTAATATGGTTAAGACGGTCGCAGAGGTGGTTCGCAAACCTATTGATGTTCACTGCCATAATGACCTAGGTTTGGCTCTAGCGAATTCTTTGGCTGGTGTAGAGGCTGGTGCTGATCAGATACACGTCACAATAAACGGGTTAGGTGAAAGGGTGGGCATAACTCCATTGGCTGAAGCGGCTATTGCGCTCAAGATCTTCTATGGCGCTAAACTGGATGTGCGGTTGAATATGTTAACCGAGCTATCTCAACTCGTCGAAGCATATACTGGCATAAAGACGCACACCATGGCGCCTCTAGTAGGGGTGAATGCATACAAGCATAAAGCGGGAACACACGTTGCAGCTGTCTTAAGAGCCCGCTCTGCATACGAACTCATCCCACCGAAAGTAGTTGGTAACAGAAGGCGTATAATTATTGGTGAGCTCTCTGGGAAGAACGAAGCCGCCTTTCTCCTCAAGCTACTAGGGTTGCAGCCTGATGAGGTAACAGCCTCTACTGCTGCACGTGGTCTTAAGGACCTAAGGTGCGGAGACCTATTTGAAGTTGAGTTGACCGATGAGATGGAGAAGCTTATTCTGGAGTTAGACGAAGCAATTAATAAGGAGCGATCCTAATCTTAGGTGGTGAAGAGTTTGAAGTGCCTCGAATGTGATGCGACGATAAAGCTTCCGAGCGATGTGCTAGAGGGCGAAATAGTAACCTGCCAAGACTGCGGCGCCTCTTACGAAGTCTATAAGAATGAGAAGGGGGAAATCGACATAAGACCAGCTAAAGTGGAAGGGGAAGACTGGGGAGAATAGAGTATCGGGATCACCCTATGCCAACAATCACAATGCTCTACGACACGGCAAGATGGGAGGAGAAGGCACTTATCGAAGCTGCCAAACGTAAGGATGTACCCCTCAAACCAATAGAGTGTAAAGATCAATACTACGATCTGGCCAGGATTGACAGATCGGAGTATGGAGATATCGTGCTTCAGAGGTGTGTCAGCTACTTCAGAAGCCTACACCTAACGGCGCTGCTTGAGGCACACGGCATAAAGGTTGTTAACGGGCTGCACGAAGCCATAACAGCTGGCAACAAGCTCTTCACAACTTTAGCGCTGATAAAAGCTGGTGTCCCAACCCCCAGAACGATGCTAGCCTTTACACCAGAAGGCTCTTTAGCTGCTTTAGAGGAGCTTGGTTACCCGGCTGTGATCAAGCCTGTAATAGGGAGCTGGGGTAGGTTGCTCGCTTTGGTCAACGATAAGGAGGCTGCTGAGGCTGTGCTAGAGGATCGTGAGCACATGTTTCCCCTTTACCAAGTCTATTATCTGCAGGAGAAGGTGAACAGACCGCCTCGAGATATTCGCGCATTCGTAATCGGAGACAGAGTAGTCGCAGCCATTTACCGTGTCTCACCGGAGGGGAGTTGGCGAACCAATACATCAAGAGGTGGGAAGGCTGTGAACTGCCCAGTAACTAAAGAAGTCGAGGATATATGCTTAAGGGCTGCACGCGCAATAGGTGAAGGAATATTCGGTGTTGACTGCATGGAGACTCCTGACGGTCTTGTGGTGCACGAGGTTAACAACACAACAGAATTCAGAAACAGCGTACCAGCAACAGGTGTGGACATACCAGGCTATATTATAGAGTATCTCGTAGAGAAGACTAAGAGATGCTAAGCTACGAGGTAGGCTTCCTCGCTGAGATGCTGAGGATCTACTCCCCCTCAAGGGCTGAGCGTGAGCTAGCCCTATTTCTAAAGGAGAGCATGAGTAGAGACTTAGGCTTCAGAAACGTGACGATAGATGAGGTAAATAACGTTGTGGGCGAGGTGGGTTCAGGTAGCCCAAAACTCCTCCTCTGTGGGCATATGGATACTGTGCCCGGCTACCAGCCTACACGTATATCAAAAGGCTTCATATATGGTAGAGGCGCTTGTGACGCCAAATCATCTTTAGCAGCCATGATATTGGCTGCATCAAGATTCGTTGATCGGCAAGATGTGGGTAAGATTATCGTGGCCGCCGTGAGCGATGAGGAGGGTAGTAGTCTAGGGTTAAAGACGCTTCTTCAGCGTGGTGTAGATGCTGAATACGCTATATTCGGTGAGCCGAGCGGGCTCGATAGTATAACAGTGGGGTATAAGGGTCGGCTTGCCCTTAAGCTGATCTGTGAAACTCCGAGTGTGCACGCCAGTGCGCCCTGGATGTCTGAGAACGCTGTAGAGCGGTTGCTCGAAGTCTGGCAAGCTATAAAGGCTTCTCTCGCTGAGAAGAATGTTGATGGCGACAGATACCGCTCTATAACCGCTTGTCTAACGAAGATAAGAGGGGGTTCTTCACATAACGTTATGCCCGGCCGATGCTCTATAACAGTCGACATCAGGGTGCCGCCGAATTACACAACCACACAGATCTTAGATGAGGTTAAAGAAATTATAGGTAGGTTTGAGCGTGACCTCTCCTTCCCTAAATTTGATATGCAGATCTTGGATCAGACAGAGCCTTTCGAAGCGGATCGGAACTCTCCTATATTAAGGGCACTCGTTAGAGCGGTTCTGAAGGTTAGGGGTAGGAGGCCTATGCTTCTCCATAAGACTGGTACTGGTGATATGAACACGCTTGGTACAGTCCTCAAGATACCCGTAGTTACCTATGGTCCTGGTAATCCTCATCTTTCGCATACGAGGAAAGAGGGTATTGAGATAAAGGAGTTTCTGCAGAGCATCGATATACTCCAAACGGCTATTATTGAGTTAGCCAACCTTACAGGGCGTAAGTAGAGTTGCTCTTTAAAGACCGCGAGTTCATAGAGAGTAAGGAAGGTCTAATCTTCTGCGTAGTAGGTTATGTGCACCCAAGAGATCGAGTGATTGCGTATCTAAAGTATCTACCCTCAGCCGAAGGTAAATGGTCCTCTGGCTCAAAGCACTATAGTAGGGCTATGAAGTACTACTCCGCGTCAGAGGTTGTTAGAAATGTGGATTGGCTTAAGAAGCATTACCCACACTACGTCTTCCACTCTAAGGTCTTCGGCTTCAAGATATCTGCTGTCCCCAAGCAATACATCTTGAGGCACTACATCCCACAGAAGAGGCTGGAAGAAATTATAAAGAAGGGACCTGAAGATGCTCTGGAGCAGAAGGTTCTAGATCTGGTAGATCTGCTATCTGAGAGATCTGGTGTGCCAAAAAGCTACTTTGGAGTTACCGGCTCTATACTCCTCAAAATTCATAATCCAAGCTTTTCTGATATAGATCTTGTAGTATATGGTCGGGAACAGAGTCTTAAGGTCAAAAACGCTGTTCTAAGCCTCTATGACGAGTTTTCATCTGGTTTAACACGCCTTGAGGGTGCTACGCTGGAGAAGTGGTGCTTGGAGAAGGCGGAAGCATACCCGGTATCGGTAAGCGAAGCGGCTGCCATCTATGGTAGAAGGTGGAACTACGCGCTCTATAAAGGGACTGCCTTCTCTATACACCCTACACGCTTAGATCAAGAAGTAGAGTCTAGATATGGCTCGGAGCGCTTTCGAGGTTTAGGATTCGCGCGAATAAGAGCTAGGGTAAAGAAGGTTGTGGAGGCTCTCTACACACCTTACATCTATGCGTTGAGTGATGTCAAAGTGGAAGAAGGCGATCTAAGTTGGAGGGTGTCAGAAGTGGTATCGTATGAGGGCTTCTACGGAGGGCTTGCACAAGAAGGCGAAGAAGTGATAGCCTACGGCAAGGTCGAGGAGGTCAAATCCTCTTCTAGCAAGGACCGCCTTAGACTCCTCATAGGCTCACCGGAAGCGGGTGGTAGAGACTTCTTAAAACCGCTAAATCTTTGCACCAGCGAGCAAAAGTAGCATAAGCCCAGCAGCGACGATATCTGCGGTTGAACCGGGGTTAAAGAGCCCCCCACCACGCTTTAGCTCATCATCCATCTTGAAAAGTGCATCTCTACCTTCTTCAGTCGCCGCCCCACCTAAGAGCAAGACGTTTTTGGCCATCTCTGAGATCTTCTTAGCCTTTTCTTCAGCATCTTCTGCACCTGCAGCCTTAAGCTTCCTTATGATAAATGTGTCTGCTTTTTGGGCTAGGATCGTTAGAAAGGTGTTTACAGTAGCCACGTTTATGTTCTCACTCTCGCGATGATATTTGAGTAGAGTTGGGTAGGCTAATTCAAAGGTTAAGGGCATGGAATTAGCGAGCTCGTATGCCACAGCATCCCACTCTGAGGAAGCCCTCATCACATCTAGAAATGTGCAGTTAAGTCTTCTTATCTTAGCATACGCTCTAGCGTCAAATACGTCAGGAGCACCAACACCAATACCATTCACTCTCCCAAGCCAACTCTTCCCAACCCTTCTGAGCAGTTTATAGAATTCAACAGCATCCTCTACTGTAGTAGCTTGCAGCATGGTTGTAGAGGCTGCTCGAAGCCTCTTCAAATTCACCGCTCCAGTTGAACCTAAAAGTAGCCCAGCTCCTGCTGAGAGTGGTAGGAGAAGCATCGCTGTACCCAAATTAGTGTTACCTTCTCGATGCCAACTTAACCCCATATTATAGACCTCTGTTAGGAGCCGACCAAGCCCCCACCCGCTAACTCTATTATTGTTCCCAGCTCTATAGCCAGCGTTGGCAGCCTGTAGTAATGGGTTGTAGAGGAGAAGCGAGCCGCATAAGAAGCGTTCAAATTTAGGTTCGAGGCTGCTTGTTCTATGCACGTTCCCAGGCTTAGGCCATCCCGATACTTCAAGTAGCGAAGCTAAGGCACCGCATAGCGCTATATCTTCAACACTTCTCGCTCTACTTTTCAAGCCTCTACAGCAAATTGTTTTTACCCTTGTTTATAGATTTTGCAAAGCCGGCTTTACGCTTCGCTTAGCATATTCATCTGAAGTTTCTGTATTGCAACGTTAGACTTACAATGGAGTAAGGAAAATCTATTAAAGGGTTTGAACAAGATAGTGGTAGAGCTGGTTTGGTAAAATTCACTCTTTTAACAGGTAGAAGCCTAGTCCAGGGTGTTGGGAAAGAAGCAGGTAAGTTCTCAGAAAAGTATATTCAGGAAGTCTCTACGTGCCAGATAGACCCAGAAGACCTAAAGATCCTCAACGTAAAACCAGGGGACTGTGTAAGGCTGACCACAGAATATGGGAGTGTGGTCTTAAGAGTCGCAGCATCGTCCTTGGTGCATCGCGGAAGCGTGTTTGTACCATACGGTCCTTACGCTAACCTACTAATAGGAACCAAGACTGGCGGTACTGGTATGCCAAGTTTCAAGGGTATACCTGTAGAAGTTGAGCCCGCTCCGGGTGAGTCTGTGCCTGAGATCAAGGAGCTGCTTATCAAGACGTACGGTAGGGTGAAGTAGGATGAAGGTTATTAATGCAGTGTTATGCCCAGGCTGTGGAAGCCTCTGTGATGACAACGATGTGTATGTGGAAGATAATAAGATAGTCAAGGTAAGAACTGACTGCGCCATTTCCTCCTCAAAGTTCCTTAACTATAACAAGGAAAGGAATACGACGCCATTAGTGCGTGTAAACGGTCAACTCAAACCAACAACCTTAGATGATGCTATTGAACGCGTCGCCCGAATGCTGGTTGAAGCAGAGTACCCACTACTCTACGGCTGGAGCCTAACCTCTTGTGAAGCGCAGAAGAAGGGTGTTGAACTGGCTGAGGAAGTCGGTGGTGTGATCGATAACACCACGACCGTCTGCCACGGACCAAGCATACTAGGTGTGCAAGACTTCGGAGAGCCGACTTGCTCACTCGGCGAGGTCAGAGCCAGAGCCGACCTAATCATTTACTGGGGATGTAACCCTTCATCAGCGCACACAAGACACATGAAGCGATATAGCTCTCTCTCCAAAGGAAGGTTCAGGCTGCCTGAGCAGAGGAAGGTTGTTGTGGTAGACGTTAGGAGGACTCCGACTGCTCGCAACGCCAACATCTTTGTGCAGGTAAAGCCCAATCAGGACTACGAGCTGATGGCTGCCCTAAAGATGATGCTTCAGAACGAGGAGATAGAGGAGCAAGAGGTAGCTGGTGTGCCGGTTGAGCAGATAGAGGAGTTAGCCGAGCTCATGAGGAGCTGTGAATTCGGTGTACTCTTCTTCGGACTCGGTTTAACGATGAGCGAAGGCAAAGAGAGGAACATAGATGGCGCACTAACCCTTGTACGTGAACTTAACAGATGGACAAAATTCGCCATCATGCCCATGAGAGGACACTACAACGTTACTGGTGCAAACAAGGTCTTCACTTGGCAGACCGGGTACCCATATGCAGTAGACTTTAGCAGAGGCTACCCAAGATACGAGCCCGGAGACACTACTGCTGTAGATGTTCTTAGCAGAGGCTATAATGATGCCACACTAGTCGTTGCCTCAGACCCTGTGGCAAACCTACCGAAGGATGCTGTGAGGCATCTGTGTAGCAAACCTCTTGCTGTCATAGACCCCCATATTTCGCTCACCGCTTATATGGCTGATGTGGTCATACCTAGCGCCTTCATCGGCATCGAAGAAGGGGGCACAGCGTACAGAATGGATGGTGTGGGTCTGATTATGAAGAAGATCGTTGAGCCGCCGGAAGGTATCTTACCGGATGTCCAGATACTTGACCTCATCCTGAGGCGCGTGAGGGAGCTTAAGAGAGGTAGGTGATCTGTATGGAGTATTTGCTGAAGAACGGTTATGTGGTCGATCCGGCGAATAAGATAGATTGTGAACGCAAGGATATAGCTATCAAAGACGGCAAGATCGTGGAGTCTGTGGATGAATCAAGAGCCAAGGTGATTGATGTAAAAGATATGCTGGTTATGCCTGGTGGCGTAGACCTCCACTCACACATCGCTGGCTCAAAAGTGAATATAGGTAGGCTCTTCAGACCCGAAGACCACTATAAGGACTATGAGGTTAAGAGCGGCGTTAAGCGCTCAGGTGTAGGCCATTCTGTGCCATCGGTCTTCACAACAGGCTACAGATACGCCATCCTAGGCTACACAACCGTCTTTGAACCAGCAACACCGCCTCTGAAGACGGTTCACACACACGACGAGTTGAACGATATACCTATAGTAGATAAAGCCTGCTTCCCGCTCTTCGGAAACAACTGGTTCGTCATGGAGTATATTAGGGATGGTAAGTTAGAGGAGTGCGCAGCATACATCGCTTGGCTTATGCGCAGCATAAGAGGCTACGCGATCAAAGTTGTGGACCCAGGTGGTGTAGAAGCTTGGAAGTGGGGTGGGACGGTTCAAGACTTTGACCAAGAGGTTCCTAGGTTCGGAATTACTCCCAGAGAAATCGTTAGGGGGTTGGTTAAGGTCAACAAGATGCTTGGGCTACCACACCCGATCCACGTGCACGCAAATCAGCTAGGTGTGCCTGGAAACTATAAAACCACTTTGAGAACGCTTGATGCTGTCAAGGATCTTGCTGCTGGTGATAAGCCAGTTATACATCTAACGCACGTGCAATTTAATGCCTACGGTGGTGTGGATTATCTATCTATTTCTTCTCGCGCTGATGCCATCGCTGATTATGTGAACAAGAATCAGCACGTGACGATAGACATCGGTCAAGTGATATTTGGAGATACGACAACTATGACCGCAGACGGGCCGTTTGAGTATAAGCTCTTCACTCTACTTAGGGGTAAGTGGGCTAATGCTGATGTCGAAGTGGAGACTGGTGCTGGTGTGGTGCCCATAACCTACAGTAGATCAAACTACGTGCATGCTGTAATGTGGTGCATAGGTTTGGAGTTGGCTCTGCTTATCAATGATCCTTGGCGTGTCTTCATAACTACAGACCACCCCAACGGCGGGCCGTTCACAGAATATCCAAGGGTCTTTTCTTGGCTTATGAGTAAGAAGGCTAGAGATAGGGTTCTGAAGAGGCTCCCTAGGTTAGCACGTGCAAGGACGAACCTCAAGGATATAGATAGGGAGTACACCTTCTATGAGCTAGCGATTTCAACTAGGGCTGCGACGGCAAAGATCCTTGGTTTAAGTAACAAAGGTCATCTTGGTGTGGGTGCTGATGCTGACATCGCTGTTTACAATATAAACCCCAAGGAGGTCAACCCCTCGGTTGATTATAAGCTGGTGAGGCAAGCTTTCTCACGCGCCTACCTAACTATGAAAGACGGCGAGATCGTTGTGAAGGACGGTGAAATAGTCGCAGCACCTGTTGGGCGAACCTACTGGGTGAACACAAAGGCGCCGAAGGATGTAGAGGATGTTGTAATACCAGAGGTGCAGAAGTTGTTCGAAGACTACTACACTGTCAGATTCGAAAACTACTACATACCAGAATCATACCTAGCCTGCTCAGCACCTATTGAGCCGCTTGAGCCAGCGGGGTGAACGATATGGCTGAGCTGAAGTTAAAGATCAAAGCGCAGCCTCCGACACCTATTGAAGGTGAGGTGCTTACACCAGATAACCTAGCGGGCAGATCTGTCAACGAGATACTCAATCTCGAAACTTGGAGGGGGAATAGGCGAGTCAAGCTTTCAGAGCTCTTCACGGTAGAGGGTGAATCCGCATCTAACCCCTCTGACCTACACATCATCTTAGAAGGTGATCTTAGGAAGGTTAGGCATATAGGTGCGCGGATGTCGGCTGGTAAGATCACGATCAACGGCCCAGTCGGCACGTTTGTCGGCTTTGAGATGAGCGGCGGTACTATTGTGGTTAATGGCGATGCTGACGCCTTCTTGGGGATGGGCATGAGTGGCGGTGTAATAGAGGTTAATGGTAACGCTGGCGACGCCGTAGGCTCAGGTTACTGGGGTACACGGTGCGGCATGAGAGGTGGGCTTATAGTCGTCAAGGGAAATGTGGGTGCTGAGTTAGGATGCTGGATGAAGGACGGAACCATAAAGGTAGGAGGAAATGCTGACGTATTCGCTGGTGTGAGGATGCAGGGCGGGACAATCTTTGTAGCTGGTGATGCTGGTGCTAAACTCGGTGCAGCTATGACAAATGGTAAGATCGTTGTGCTAGGTAATGTTCCAAATATCCTACCAAGCTTCCACATAGATGAGATCAGACCGAATACCAAGGTAGATGGAGATAAGATCCAAGGACCATTCTACGTCTTCTACGGCGACATAACCGAGGGTGGAAACGGTAAGCTCTTTATATCAGTTGGGAAAAATCCGCATCTGAAGTATCGTGAAGCATACATACTCTAGAGAGGCGGAAGTGTGTTGGTTAGTGTGAATGCGTGCGCACTGAACGTCTTCCAAAGGATGATTGCGGAGAAAGAGGCTATCGATGTAGCGGTTGAGGTTATGGAGAACGGCTCCACTGTTGTCGATGCTGGTGTAAAAGTGAAAGGCGGCTTTGCAGCAGGTAAGTATCTGACCGAACTCTGCCTCGCTGGTCTTGGTAGTGTAACCCTAGGTTCAGCAGACTACGATGGTGTCGAGCTGCCCACGATCTATGTCCACGTAGATAGACCCGCGATCGTGCTCCTCGGCTCACAGTTCGCAGGCTGGAGGATCTCGGTTGGGAAATATTTTGCGATGGGCTCAGGTCCAGGGAGAGCGCTGGCCCTGAAACCTAAAGAGCTCTACGAGAAGATCGCCTACAAAGACACCTGTGATAAAGCTGTTTTGGTGCTTGAGGCTGATAATCTACCCACAGTAGAGGCGCTGAACTACATTGCTCAAAGCTGTGGTGTAGATCCAAAGAATCTGTATGTTGCTGTTGCACCAACTTCAAGCATAGCGGGTTCTGTGCAGATCTCAGGTAGGATTGTTGAGACGGGTCTGCATAAGCTGACCGACTTAGGCTTTGATCCGAAGAAGGTGCTGTATGGCTCGGGGAGGGCGCCTATAGCGCCTTCGCATCCTAAGTTCGCTCAAGCCATGGGTAGAACTAATGATATGCTGCTCTACGCTGGGGCAACGTACTTTGAGGTAGCGTGCGATACAGATGATGAGATAAAGGAGTTCGTTAAAAAGGTCCCCTCCTCCTGTTCTCCAGCCTACGGAAGACCATTCTACGAGATCTTTAAGGAGGCTAACTACGACTTCTACAAAATAGATCCAGCTCTCTTCGCTCCGGCTCTAATAACTGTGAATAACATCAAGACAGGCTCCACC
The DNA here is from genome assembly GCA_011605775.1 of Nitrososphaerota archaeon. Taxonomy (NCBI): domain Archaea; kingdom Thermoproteati; phylum Nitrososphaerota; species Nitrososphaerota archaeon. Next base: position 15,170 of record JAAOZN010000055.1, read on the forward strand.
ATGACTGCTGGTCGCCTTAATATAGATGTCCTTAAAAAGTCCATTGGGCTAATCTCGTAAGGCGCTACTCTTGAGGGTAGGTATACTTACGAGGAACGCTGAGGCTTGGTGCTCAACCCAGCTTAGAAGAGCTTTCATTAACTTAGGTGCTGAAGTAGAGTGCTTCTGGTTCACAGACCTAGTCTCCAGAATCGCATTTGGACCTATAGTGCAGCGTGATAGTAAGGTCGATCTTGCCTCGCATTTAGATGCGCTTCTCGTAAGACCGATTGGAAGGGGCTCGCTTGACGAAATACTCTATAGGGTTAATACTCTCCATAGGTTGAGTGAAGCCGGTCTTAACATCGTAAACCCTCCTAGGGCTATTGAGCGGTGTGTGGACAAATACTACGCTCTCTCCATTCTTCAAGCAAACGGCATAAAGGTTCCTAAGACGGTAGTTACGGAGAACCCGGATCTAGCGCTTGAAGCTTTCTCTGAGCTCGGTGGGGACATTATACTAAAGCCCATCTTCGGATCAAGAGGTATGGGTATAACTAGGATCTCTGACTACGAGGTTGCGCGGAGAGTGTTCAACCTCCTTCACTACCACCACTTCGTCCTATACCTCCAAGAATACATACCACACGGAAGAAGCGACATAAGAGCCTTCGTGGTAGGCGATAGGGTAATAGCAGCCATGTATAGGAGGGCAAGGGGTTGGAAGACGAATGTAAGCCAAGGCGCTAAACCAGTAGCCACCAAACTTTTGGCTGAGCAAGAGGAGCTAGCGATCAAGGCTGCGAATATAATGGGCTGCAAAGTAGCTGGAGTAGACATTTTAGAGTCGAAGGATGGTAGGTATATAACTGAGATAAACAGCCAACCCGGATTCAGGGGTCTTCAGTCTGTGAGTCAAATAAACATAGCTGAAGAGATAGCAAGGTATATGATCGCTAACGCTAAGAAAGGGGTTCTGGCTGAGGAACACACAACAAAGATATGAAGCGCGTAGAAATCATAGGTGTAGAAGGGCTGCCTGAAATAAAACAAGGCGACGACCTCCCAGCACTCATCTACCAATCTACGCTTCAGCAAGGAATTACCCTGCAAGACGGAGACATCATTGTGGTTTCGCAGAAGATAGTCTCCAAAGCCGAGGGTAGAGTCGTTGACTTGAGCGGCGTAAAACCCACACCTCAAGCGTTGGAGATAGCTAAGCTTAGCGGGAGGGACCCAAGATATGTTGAGTTGGCGCTACAAGAAGCCAAAACGATAATCAAGCAAGTAAAGGGCCACCTTATAACCGAAACCAAACACGGCTGGATCTACTCATATTCTGGTGTAGACCTATCTAATGTTTCAGGAGGCACCGCAGCAACACTCCTACCAGCAGACCCAGATCACTCAGCGCAGAAGATAAGAGAAGGATTAGAGAAGTTGAGCGGTAAGCGGCTTGGCGTAGTCATATCGGATACTTGCGGTCGACCTTTTAGGAGAGGCGATATAAATGTAGCCATCGGCGTTTCAGGCTTTAAACCCCTGTTGGATCTGCGTGGCAAAAAGGACGTCTTCGGCTATAGATTGAGGTTAAAGAAGGTTGCGGTAGCAGACGAAATCGCTTCAGCAGCCGAGCTTGTTATGGGTGAGTTGAACGAACACATCCCAGTAGCGATTGTAAGAGGTGTTGATGTGGAGCTGAATGCCTACGCTAACTCAGAGCCTCTGAAGAAGAGGAAGGAGCACGACATCTTCCTAAAAAATGCTTAGAGGACTAACCCTCAACCTTAGCCAGATCTTTGAGTGTCAATCTTCCTGTGTGTAGAGCGCTTGCAACCAAAACACCACTTATATTCAGCTTCTTGAGCGCCCAGAGATCATCTTTATCTCTAATGCCCCCACCAGCCAACACTTCATCAAAAGGTATTCTACACAATTCCCCTAACAGGTTGAGGTTCGGTCCCTTTAATGTGCCAACTCTATCAAGCTCCAAAAGTATCAATCTTCTCACGCCGTATTCGTATAGTAGGTTTGCTGCCCCCATCGGCTCTAACCCGCTCAACTCTGCACACTCCGATAAAGTCTTTTGGAGCTTAACGTCGAGCGAAGCTATAACCCGTTCCCCGATAGACGAATCCATAATATTCTTTAACGCGTCTAATGAGTGAAGTGTCTCGGTTCCCAGCACCACAAAATCAAAGCCCTGTTTGATGAGCCTCACAGCGTCGTCGAGGGTTGCAGC
>JAAOZN010000056.1 GCA_011605775.1 Nitrososphaerota archaeon
AGAGGGGTAGCTTCTTTCGAGGAAGTCCAGCACGTCTTCCAGACCACAGGGGAATATGATATAATCTCCGTGATTCACGTGCGTGACATGAAGGCGTTGAATGAGTTTAAGCAACGGGTGAAGACGTTAGAAGGTGTGAAGGATGTTGTGGTATGGGTTATAACAGAGCTCATAAAGATCGACCCAGCTCTACCAATTTACTGAACCAGCAACCTTTTGACAAATTTATTGCTGATAGAGTAAAGCGTAAATAGGAGAACGAAGCAAGTATGATCGATGGAGACGCAACCGCCCTTTTTAGCTTCATATGCTATAACCCAAGCTTGTAATCTGAAATGTAAACACTGCTATAGCGATGCTAAAGAAAACCCTTCTTCAGACGAACTATCGACTGAGGATGCGAAGAATCTGCTTGACGAGCTAGCAAATTGGGGGGTTAGGATGCTTATACTTGATGGTGGTGAGCCACTTTGCAGAGAAGACTTCTTCGATCTAGCACGCTACGCTTCGACAAAAGGGTTGAGGGTGGTTGTGGGGAGTAACGGTACACTGATTAGCGAGGAGGTTGCTGCGAAGATGCGTAAAGCTGGTGTCCAAGCTGTAGCGATATCTATTGATGGTGCAAGTGCTGAAACTCACGATAAGTTTCGTGGGGAGAAAAGTGCTTTCGAAAAAGCGATGAGGGGTGTTGAGTCCTGTAAGAGGGTCGGCTTACCATTCCAGTTCAACACGGTAATAAGGAGGCATATTCTAAAGGAGATACCGGATATTCTTAAGATGGCTGTAGACTATGGAGCGTCTGCCGTAGAGTTCTTCGACCTTGTGCAAGTAAAGAGGGTTAAAGAGGAGTGCCCAGACGAACCTCTTAGTGTAGAGGAGAGGAGGATAATAATGGAGTGGCTCGCTGATGTGCAGCGCGAATACCCCTTGATAATTCGTGTCCCAGCCTGCCCCATGTATCCTTTATCCCTCAAATATAAGGGTATTCAACCGAAAATGGTTTCAAATGATTTACTGCGTCGAATTCCGTACTATGATAGAGGGTGCGCAGCTGGTATGTCCAACGGCTACATCACCATACTATTTAACGGCGATGTAATCCCCTGCATGCTACTCCAATACAGGCTGGGGAATATTCGCAGAGAACATCTGCGTAAAATATGGGAACACCCGTTCCTCGTTAACCTTCGCTCAAGAAGCCTTTTGAAAGGCGAATGTGGAAGGTGTAGGTATAGAGAGGTATGCGCAGGCTGCAGAGGGAGGGCTTACGAGGAAACAGGAGACCCCCTTGCAGCTGACCCAGGCTGCTGGCTTAAGGAGAGTTGACTAATGGTTAAGAGTAAGAGGTTGGCTTTGGCAACACTCTTCGGGGTGGTAATATTCGCATCGAAGATGCCGCTTGTGACACCTCTTGATAAGGCTGCTGTGATTGTTCAAGCGCTCCTACTACCCCTAGGCTATTTGGTGATGGGGAGGTTTGGTGCAACGTATGTGGCGGTGGTAGGTGGGCTGCTAACAGCTGTCCTTAGACCAGCGCTTTCACCATTCACACTACTCTTCGCTCTGATCTATGGCATCCTTACCGACAGCCTTTGCACCCTACTTAAGGTTCGAGCCTCTCACCTCAGCACGCTCAGACTAACCATATCTATGTGCGTAAGCACAGCCTTGATCGGCTTACTCTCATACTACACTACCGTATACGCCTTCACACTGATGCCAAGAAACCTGATGGTGGAGGTGGTTATTCTGGTGTCCGGTACAGCAAGCGGGTTGGTTGGTGGGTATATTGCATCAATAGTGTGGAGAAAGTATCTCTCAAAGGTGGTAGCGAAGATTTAGCCGGATAAGCCCTTTCATACTTTGTCTCTCAGGGCTATTTTCTTGCCTCCTGTATTTGTAATTGACAATTCTGACCGAAAGGTTCAGATAATGACCCTTGCATTATTAGCATATATGATTAAAGATAGTTGGAGCAGAATATACCGAAGATTGGCGCTGGTAAACGCAGTTATAGCTGCGGCTTGGACACTAATACTTATAACACGTATTAAACCTCTCTCCTACCTTCTCCCCATTATGGCTGAAGGGGGCCCGGGAACGTGGCTTATACTTGGATACATCCTATTTATTATGATCGGTTTCTGTGGATTCATAGGCTTCTCAACACTGTATAAGCAGCTCGAAGAGGAAGGGCGTGTAGTAGACGGAAGGTTGGCCGCTATTGGTTTATTTACGCTATTTATAGGCGCAACGCTGGCTACAATGCTTCTTGGAGTTGGAGGTGCGATAGGAGGGTATGCTAGGAGTATAAAGCACCTACCTACACAGCAAGTTCAAGCCATACTGGAGCCGTTTGTAGACGTCATAACAGCCTTCACGATTATTGCCGTATTAGGTGTTTTGTTCAACATTGTGACCATCATTAGATCGAAGCAGATTCCCAAAGGCGAATAAACGTGTTTTGCCTTCGGAAGCAGATAGCCCTCACGTTTGTCGCACTAATCCTATTTGCAAGCTATTCAGGAGCGCTCACCGCTGCCTTAAGTGAAAATGAGGGTAACCAGTGGGTAGAGGTGAAGTTGCCTTGGGCACTCGGCCTGGTTTTCCCCGATGGTACACCTTTAGAAAGAGGTTTCAGATTAGATTGGAGCGCGGTATCTAATATAACTGTGGTCATCAGGCTGCCTAATATAACGTGGACAGATAACACCATCTATCTTATCCTTTCAGCCATGAATAGTGAAGGTGAGGTTCTTCAAGTCGCAGCTGGTCTTAACCCTGATGTGCAGACGTGGATGCTATACGCATTCTACATAAGAAATATAGCTGAGTACCCCCAGACTTACATCTGGGTTGCAAACAGATCACTACCACAGATGTTTGCTAATGATAGAATATGTCTTACGCTATACAGGATTTACGATGAAGGGTGGGGCTACGCTGTGTTGAACCTCATCACAGGCGATAGGTCTATGGGCATATTCCCAGCAAGTAATGTGCAGCTAAGAAGCGGGGAGCAGGAAGTCTTTGCCTTTGAGTCATATACGTCAAACCCCGCTGTGTTCAAGGAGATGGGTGAAGCCGTACTTGAGGACGTTTACATAGATGGATTGAGGGTTGAAGGGGAAGGATATGTGCTCGGAGGCTGGGATCCCTTGCATAAACCCCTCTTCCTAGTGGGTGGTGGAAGCCCACCTAGCTTTATCGCAGTTACCAGTAGCTCAAGTGAATGGAAATGGGTTTACAGCCCTGTTGCGAGTTGGGAGCCCTCTGCTACATCACTCTACGTTGCTCTAATTTATGCATTGACATTAGCGGTTACAGCTATGTTAGTAATGATGTTAATAAAAAGAAGAGGGGGCTTGGGTCGGCTATTGTCTTCTAAGGTAGGTTATCACGTAGCCTAATCCGCCTGCGAGGACACCTATACCTAAAGCTATTATGAAGTACCCTATAGGTTCCACATATCCAGCAATAAGAGGATGCACTTGACCCGGGTTTGTGTAGCCTAAGCCTCCGAGTTGTGTTGGTTGTAGAGCTTTGCCTCCTGTGTAGCCAGCTATCATGAGGAGCCAAGTTGCGCCAGCTACGCCGACATTCATTAATATGAAGTGTATGCTTGCCAGCACGTTTCCTAGGCCTTTAAAGGGCTTCTTTAGGGTCACTTCGATATGATGATAGAAGAGGCTTGTCACAGCTACACCAATTACTCCTACAACGATATAGGATATGTAGCCTACAAAGAACCAAGTTCCAGCGCTGCCGCCAGCTATGATTCTCGAGATAGGTGGCTGTACGAATGGTGCTACGATTAGAATCGTCCACACCAGCGCGCAAGCGCCTTGAATGACCGCCGCCCAGATGAATCTGTTCGCCCATCGGCTAACCGCAACCTCACCAACCATCTTCGCTCATATTTCCCTATTTATCTAGCATTAAATAGATGTATCGTATATACTAAA